>DASTBN010000451.1:0-2183 GCA_035712045.1 Pseudonocardiaceae bacterium | reverse complement strand
CGCCGATCCCCGCGTTGTTGACCAGCACGTCCAGTCGGCCACAATCCGCGTCCACCAGTTTGGCGGCCTCGCTCACCGAGGTCTCCGAGGTGACGTCGAGAGGCACCATCCGTACGTCAAGGCCCGGCTGGAGCAGGGCCGGGGCCCGCGCCCGTCCGCATCGGTGCTCGCCGCGCTGGCTCGCGCGCTGCGACTGTCCGGCGGAGAGCGGGACTACCTGTTCCTGCTCGCGGGTGGCGTCCCGCCACAGCCCGGGCAGATCTCGGACACCGTGCGCCCGAGCGTGCTGCGATTGATGGATCGCTTCACCGATCTGCCGCCATGCTGCTCAATGCCCGCGCGGACGTGCTGGCCTGGAACCCCATGGGCGCCGCGTTGCTCCGTGATTTCTCGGCGCTGCAGACCACCCGGCGGAACATCGTGTGGCAACGGTTCGCCGGGGCCGGCCCGGGCCGGCTGGTCGCGGACGCCGAGGAGCGCGAACATCTTGACCGCGCGAGCGTGGCCGACCTGAGGGCATCCGCCGCCCGCTATCCCGGCGATCCCCGGCTGCACCGGATGATCAGCGAGCTGCGTGCCCGCAGTCCGGAGTTCGCCCGGCTGTGGGCACTTCGCCCGATGGGGGCCCAGCACCCCGACCGCAAGCGCTTCGCCCACCCGCAGCTAGGTGTGCTCGAGCTCGACTGTGACGCGCTGGTCGTGCCAGGTGACGATCAGGTGCTCATCGTCTACTCGGCCACCCCGGCAGCCCAGACGCCGACGCGCTGGCGTTGCTGCGGGTCCTCGGCGTCGAGCCGCTGGCCGCGACTGGGAATCCCTGAGCCGAACGCCTGATGCGCGAGGGATCGCGGTGAATACTCAGTCTCGTCGCGGCGATCATCGGCGCCGACAGTGGTGGCTGATCGTGGCCAGCAGCGCGTTGAGACCCTTGACACCGCTGCAGCCCCGGCCAGCGCCCTGCTTGGCGTAGCCGTAGGTCGCCCGCACGGTGTCGTCGATGCCGGCATTCGCCCCGCCCTTCGCGGGTCCCATCGTCCCAAGTCAAAAGGGCATCCGTGCGTTAGGACGCGCCGTCACGACCCATTTCGACGGTGGATCCAGGCTCAATCATCGCCGCGGACAGCGCACGCCGGCTTGCCACCCGGAGGAGCACCAACCCCAAGACCACCGCCCCGAGAAAAGCCAGGTTATTCCACAGCTCTGGCTCTGGCGCGTAAACCTGTATCATGCCCGCCACCACCCAGGCCAGCCCCGCGAGGCTTAGCCAGTCACCGGCGGCCCGCTGGGCGCGCTTCCAGGCCTGATCATCGGTCTTCGTGGCTGGCAGCGGGAGACAGAGAACCCGGAAAAATCGGTTACACGGCAACCAGCCGCGGTGAGCCAGCCCACCGATCAATATCTCCAACCCGCCCAGGGCCATCAGCAACACGCCGCCCACGATCCACACGGCATCGACATCGACATACATCGGAGTCTCCCCTCACAGTCGCGGCGTCAAGCACCTACTGGTGCGACCCAGACAGCTCCAGCGTGTTAACCATCTTCTGATGGATTCGGGTTAAAGTAGGCTCTTTGCGGGCTTCACCCGTGGTTTCGATCATGACCACATGGTTACCGTCGGAGACGATACGGATGAAACCAACGCCAGAGTCGCCCTTGTCGGCGGTGAACGTAAAGCGGCCATCAGCGGCGGGGTGCCCGTCAAGGTCAAAGCGGCGAGTACTGGTCATCGACGCTTTGGTTCCGCTCGCCGAGGCAAAGCCTTGTATGAAACCTTTCATTACTTCGTCGTAGTCAAGCGGGCCCGCACCAGCGGGAACGTCCATGACCACGAAGGCGGCAGCTCCGTTGGGCTTGGTGAACTTGCGCGCATATGTCCGCGTCGGGATGGACTTGCCGTCGACAGTACCGGTGTTCTTGATGATGGTGGGTTGACCGGGCAGCGTCACGCTGATGCCGCTGTCCGGATCGGTGGTAGACACCCACTCGCTTGCGGAGTGCTGCACGCGGGAGACGGCTAGGGCGTTAGGAGTTGCCAGGCTGGTCGCCGGGCTGGCCTGGGCTACCGCGCCGGTGAGGGCCAGGCTGATGGCGGTGGAGGCCAACACGCACGCCAGACGCGAACGGGCATTCCTTGCCCTCATCCGTCTTGATCGTGCTGGGGCCGCGGGGTGTTGCCGGGC
>DASTBN010000450.1:0-6519 GCA_035712045.1 Pseudonocardiaceae bacterium | reverse complement strand
AACCTAAGCCCCGCTCACCCGCGAAGAATAGCGCACCTATCGCCACGATGACCCGCTCAACGGCTCTGCAACGCATCCAGCGCGACCGCCATCGAAGCGGCGAGCCGGAAGTCGAGACGCGGATCCGGCACGGTAATACGGTAGCGGTCCCGGATCGTCTTCTTCCGCTCGCTGGACATCACCAGCTGACCGGACGCGGTGTCCACGAAGTCGAAGTGGAACACGAACGGGATCCAGATGTCGCCGACGTAGGGAATGAAGTCCCAGACCCGGCGCAGGATGGCGATGCTCAGCCTCCGCTCCTGCCCCCGCGCCTCCAGGCCGGGGGCGGACAGCTGCCAGGTCGAGCGCAGCAGGCTGGCTCCGAACTCCTTCTTGAAGTAACCCAGCGGCTGGCCCTGCGCGTCGAAGACATCGTGGCCGGCCCGCACGTCAAGCACCTGCCGCGCCTTGAAGGAGAACACCGGACGGGACTTGGCCTCATCAGCGTAGAACGTCACGTGCTCCTTGAACGCCCACCGCTTCTGCTCCGCGAACGCCAGCAGCGCACCCTCGGTGCCGTCCGGGCGGGCATCGAGGATCTGATACCGGTTCACCATGACCGTGATCTTCTGGCGGACGAAGAAGAGTGGCACCACCATCGGTGCTCCGTCTGGGATCGCGCTCTCCAAGACCCGCGTCTCCGCTTCGCCGCTGACCACAGCTCGCTGATTGGGCCAGGCTACCCGCTAGTCCAGGACCGGCGGGCTATCGATGGGTTCCGCGTCCGCACCTGGTCTGCCTCTCCGTCAACGGCACGAACAGGACATCCGGCCTACGGAGGAGAGCATGAGCGACGTTCAGCAGGAGGTCCAGAAGGCCATCGACGTGCTCGCCGAATGCGGGGTGTTCGGCATGAACCCAGCTCTAGTGATCGTCCACGGGTTCCCAGCAGACGGTCACGGCGACGCCAGGTAGATCCGGCACCGGCGTGCCGCGGGGCACCCGCCACAACACGAGACGGCGCAACTCCGGCAACCCGGCGAGTTCGCCCAGCTCATCGCCAGTCGGCGCCCAACCCAGGATGATCGAACTGACCCCGCGAACACCAGCGAGGCTGATCTGGCGCGCACCACCGGTGAGACACAGGTGACGCACCCGCAGCCCAGTCGGCAGTATCGGGTAACCGTTCAACGCACTGCCGGCCAACCGCAGGCTGACCAACTGGAAACCAGCGAGGCTGGTCAGGTCGATGCTGGTAGTGGTAGTCAGGCCCTGAGCGACTAGTCTCCGCAGTCCCAGTCCAGCGAGCGGGGACACGTCGACCGGCCGGGCGCCGGACAGCGAAAGGCAGCGATCCAGCACGACAACCCGCACCGATCGGGCCCCTGCCACTTGGCGCAGGTTGACCATCGTGTTGTCGCGGAGCGTGAGCCGGCGCAGTCCGGGCAGCTCCGCGAGCGGCTCTAGATGCGGGATGTCATTGCGCAGCACGAGATTCGTGATGGTCCGCAGGTGCCCGATGTGCTCGATCCGGCGCCGGTTCTGCAGCTCGACGCAGAACCGGCTGAAGTCGATCTCGCTGAGCACATCGCGCGCGTACTGCTCGTAGTCTCCGGGACGGCCCCAGGCTTCAAGCAATTGAGGCAGCACGCCAGCAGCTGGGTCCGCAGCGAAGGGAAGGATCTTCTCGACGACGCCAGGCGGGTTCCACTGCGCGGCGATCCTGGCCATCGCCCGTACCACCAGCTCAGGCTGTCGGCCCACGAGCCCGTCCGGACCGGGCAGCAAATCCAGCACGAACGAACCAGCCGCAGCGAGCTGGTCAGCGGCGGCTGAGGTCCTCGGTGGGATGAGCTCGGCCATCGCCTCGGTGACCAGCGCTCGCACATCCGGCAACCGCTCAATGCTTTGCTCGAGAATGGCAGCAGCCAGCAGGTACAGGGTGTCCCGGTGCTCCTCGTCGGTCTGGCCATGCGAGAGCAGCTCGCGCAGGATCAACTCCCGTTCGGCGGGACGGGCGTGCGCTCCGGCCATTACCACAACGTCATGCCAATGGGGTTTGTCGGCGTGGTCGAGCATCAGGGTCAGGTTCCCTTCCTCGACCACTTCCTTGGCGGCCAGGTGATCGCGGAACGTGTGGTGCACGAACTCCAACGACCCGTCTGGTAATTCCCGCAACAGCCCGCTCTCATGGGCGATGTAGTGCAATAACCGGTCCGGATCCTCATCACCGCCACGCAGACCGAACATGCACGACATCACCCGCTGGCGTGCTAAGTCCGGGCTCAGCACCAGTTGACGGTTGGTGACCAGCCAGAACGCCAGGCGCTGGAGCAGCTTCACCAGCTCCTCAGCGGTGAGCCGCAGATCAGTCCCAGGGTCGGACCCGGTTCCATCGACGTCGGCGGTCCCGCCCTGACCCCGGTAGCGCCGACGCAGTTGCGGCCAGCGCACCAGCAGCAGCTCCAGCGCCGCGTCGTAGACCTGTTTACGGCTCTCCGGCAGGTGCTCGCCACGATCGAGGTGCAGCGCGCACAGCAACCCGCACAGCAGCGGGTTCGCACTCATCCCGCGTAGTGCGGGGCGATTGGCCAGGGTGCGCAGCAGCCCCTGCTCGCAGTGGGTCAGCCAGCCCCGCGCGGCCGCTCCCTCAGGCGTCTGAGCCGGGTAACTCGCCTGCGCGGCGGAATGCCACTTCTGCACATATCGCTCGACGCTGTGCCGACTCATCGGAAGCAGGTCGAAGCGCTGGAAGCCACGGTCCACCCACCACTGCTCAGCCACCACCGAGGGCCGGGTCGTGACGACGCACCGCGTACCGGGATACGCGGCGAGGTGCTCCTCGACCCAGTCCTCGACGTGTGCTCGCTCACGCGAAGGCACCTCGTCCAGCCCGTCGAGCAACAGCAGCACCCGGCCGCCGACCAGCATCCGGTGCGCCCATCCCGGCGGCATCACGGCGCGCAGCGGCTCGGCGATAAACTGGGCTACGTCGGGCAACCTGCCCCCGGTGAACCGGCCCAGTGACACCACGAACGGCACCACGGGTGACCGGGCCGATGAGCCCACACCGTGTCGCGCGGCAACGGCGAGCCAGCGCAACAGGGTGCTCTTGCCGGAACCGGCCACGCCACGGATCAGGCCACGCTGATGGTCGCCAATCGCCTGATCGGCACGGGCTCCCGCGCCGACCGTGCCGTGATCGCCGTGGTCTCGTTGGTGCAGGGTCAACGGCACATAGCCGTCATCGAACCGCTGTCGGCGCAGGATGCCACGAGGATCTACGCCGAAGAACTCGAAACGATCGAGAGTGTCGCCGACGAGCCGAGTGTACTGATCGGCGAATGCCTCATCGGGATTTGCGAAGTGCGGCATTGGCGTTCTGTGTCCTCTCAACGCCCTACGTGAGGCGGGGTACAGCCAGGTTAGGAGAGGGCTACGCCGGGTGAGAGCGCGGTGGACGATCCGCTTGTACGCTCCGCTTGTGCAGCCTGCGGCGCCCGGCCCATCAGCGCTGGAATGGGTGTCCGCTGTCGCCCAGATCGCCGGGGCGTTCGGCACCCTCGCGGCGGTGGTGGTGGCGCTGTGGGTGGCGAGCCGCGATGGCCGACGACTGCGGGCGGAGCTGTCCGATCGGGAGAAGGGACAGGCTCGGCTGATCTTCGCCGACGTGTGTAAAGATGACGGACGGTGGTTGGTGCGAACCACCAATCACAGCGCGGCTCCGGTGTTCATCGTCGAGGTCGTGGAGGTCCGGCACCGGGGTGGAATGAGCGCTGTCGAGGACACCCCGGAGGCGCCGGCCGTACTGGATGTGCTGGAACCGGGGCAGATCAGGGACCGGGTCATCACGCCGGGTGGCGAGCCGTCATCCGGGGTGGTGGTGCTTCGCTACCTCGACGCCACAGGACTGCGCTGGCGCCGGGAGGGCACCAGGCAACCCGAACGCATCGTGGAGTGACCGAGTCCGTGTGGTAACCAGGCTCACTCGGGTGTGAAGTGGTCTGATCCTGTGGCACGGTGTGGCGCGGTGTGCTCGGCGTGGACCTCGCGCAGGCGGCGGATGGCGTGCACCGCGTGCCGGTTGTCGGTGGCCTGGATGGCCATCACCGGAATGTACTCATCGTCGGGGATCTCAAGGCGAGCCCACGCGGCGCCCTCGGGGAAAGACACCCGGAGCACCAGATCCCAGGGCACAGTGCGGGTGCCGAGCAGGTTGCGAACCTCCACACCGTCGGCGCGGGCGCGGACCCGAGGCCGGGCGAACAGCAGCGCCGCGCCGGCGAGCAGAAATCCCAGCAGGACCATCGCCACCTGGTCCGAGAACCGGAAATAAACACCGGTGGGCGTTCTCCGCAGTAGGGCCGCCACCACGGCGAACACCACGACCAGTACCACAGCGGAACCCACCGCGACTCGGCGTGCCTTTCTTGGCCGGGCCTCGAATAGAACGCCGGTGGGTTTCATGCCCTGGCACCTGGGCACAGCGGACCCGCACCGCGAGCGCCAGGGCTCGACACGGCCGGGTGGGGAGAAGCGTGGCGGAGGTCGCGGAGGATGAGGGCGGTTTGCAGGGCGGCGACGCAGGCCTGGAAGCCTTTGTCCTCGGCGGAGGTGGGCAGGCCGCAGCGGTCCAGGGCTTGTTCTTCGGTGTCGCAGGTGAGCACTCCGTTGCCGATCGCCACTCCTTCGTCCAGGGAGACTCGGGTCAGGCCCGCGGTGACCGCGTCGCAGACGTACTCGAAGTGCGGGGTGCCGCCGCGAATCACCACTCCGAGCGCGACCACGGCGTCATGGGCGCGAGCCAGCTCCTGGCACACCACGGGCAGCTCGATCGCGCCCGGCACCCGGACCACGGTGGGCGCGGCGATCCCGGCCTCGGCCGCGGCGGCATTCGCCCGGTCGAGCAGCGCGGTGGTGATGCGCTCATGCCAGCGGGTGGCCGCGATGCCTAGCCGCAACTCGCCGCAGTGCGGTACCTCAAGGGGTGGCTGGCCGGTCCCGCTCACGGCTGCGCACGGTCCAGACCGTCAAGTTCGTGACCCATCCGATCCCGTTTGGTGCGCAGGTAGCGCAGGTTCTCCGGGTTCGGCCGGACCGGCATCGCCACCCGGTCGACGATCTCCAGACCATAGCCTTCCAGCGCGGTTCGCTTGTCGGGATTGTTGGTCAGCAGGCGCATGGAGCGCACCCCGAGATCCACCAGGATCTGCGCTCCAGTGCCGTAGTCACGGGCGTCGGCGGGCATCCCCAGCGCCAGGTTGGCGTCGACCGTGTCCGCGCCAGCCTCCTGCAGCTGATAGGCCTGCAGCTTGTGCATCAATCCGATGCCGCGGCCCTCGTGCCCGCGGATGTAGACCACCACGCCACGGCCCTCGGCGGCAATCGCGGCCAATGCGGCGTCCAGCTGGGTGCCACAGTCGCAGCGCAATGAGCCGAAGATGTCTCCGGTGAGGCATTCCGAGTGCATCCGCACCAGCACATCGGCTCCGTCGCCGATCTCCCCGCGCACCAGCGCGATGTGCTCCAGACCATCCAGCACGCTGTCGAATCCGATCGCACGGAAGTCGCCGTGGCGGGTGGGGATCCGGGCCTCGGCAACCCGCTCCACCTGCTTTTCGAACCGCCGCCGGTAGGCGATGAGATCCGCGATGGTGATCAGCACCAGGTCGTGTTCGGCGGCGAAGACTTCCAGTTCGTCGCGGCGCGCCATCTCGCCGTCGTCCTTGGCCGAGACGATCTCGCACAGCGCCCCGGCCGGTGGCAGACCCGCCATCCGGGCCAGGTCCACTCCGGCTTCGGTATGCCCGGGGCGGCGCAGCACCCCGCCCGGTTTGGCTCGCAACGGCACCACATGGCCGGGACGGACGAAGTCGACCGACTTCGCGTCCGGATCGGCCAGCAGCCGGATGGTGCGGGCCCGGTCCGCCGCTGAGATGCCGGTCGTGACGCCCTCCCGGGCATCTACTGTCACGGTGTACGCGGTGCCCCGTTTGTCTTGGTTGGTGTGGTACATCGGGGGTAGGTCCAGCCGGTCGCAGTCCTCCCCGGTCAGCGCCACACAAATGTAGCCCGAGGTGTACCGGACGGTGAAGGCGAGCAGCTCGGGAGTGGCCCGGGCCGCCGCGAAGATCAGGTCTCCTTCGTTCTCCCGGTCCTCGTCATCCACGACGATCACCGGGCGTCCCGCCGCCACGTCCGCGATCGCCCGATCGATGCCGGCCAACGGGCTCTGGCTCATGGTTTCCTCCTCCCCCGCATCATCTCTCAGCTCCACCGCCGCTGGGGCAAGATGTGGGCTTGGTCAATCTCTTGAGGTCCATCGCGGGTCCGCTGGACGCCAGGGGATGGCTACCGCAGTGTGAACCGAGTGCCGCAGCCCTGTCCCGAGCTGGTCGAAACGTCCACCCGGACGGGATAACCCGACGACAGGTCGGCACGGACGCGGCGGGTTGCCCAGGCGGTGGCGCTATCACGGCAGATGAGGCGATAGTGGTCGAGGTGGGCGCTGCCGACGTCGAGATCGGCACAGCGGGT
>DASTBN010000449.1:0-3409 GCA_035712045.1 Pseudonocardiaceae bacterium | reverse complement strand
TCGCCTCTTCCACCACCGCGTCGGTCAACTCCACCATCGACCACACGTTCGCCGGTGACATTGTGATCGACTCCGGCGGCGGCCTGATGGGTGGCGTGGACCCGGCCCTCGCCCAGCGCCTGGACAAGCTCGCCCAAGTGTCGGCGGCCACGGGGGTCGCCATGGGCGCCGCCAAGATCAACGGCAAAGTCGAACAGGTGGCCGCGGTGGACCCGCGCACGGCCGGCCAGATATTCGATGTCAGCCCGGTCCAGGGCTCGTTCGCCGGCCTGGGCCGCACCGGCATCGCCGTCTACTCCGGCGTCGCCACCGCTCAGCATCTGAAGCTGGGCAGCACGGTGCCCGCGCTGTTCAAGGACACCGGGCCGCGGAGACTGCGGGTGGCGCTCATCTACAGTGACGCCACCGCCGCCCCTGCACCCCGCTACTTCCTGGGCACCCCCGCCTTCGATGCCAACTTCGCCGTCCGGTACGACAGCCAGGTCTTCGTCAAGAAGGCACCAGGATTCAGCACGACGGCCGCGCTGGCGGCGGTTCGCGGAGTCGCCACGAAATACTCCGGCACCGCGGTGATGGATCAGGCCGCCTACAGGGCGTCGCGGGCAAAGCCCATCCAGCAGATGCTCACGCTCGTCTACGCGCTGCTCGCGCTCGCCATCTTCATCGCGCTGCTCGGCATCGGTAACACGCTCGCACTGTCGATCTTCGAGCGCACCCGCGAGCTGGGTGTGATGCGCGCAGTCGGGATGACAAGAGAGCAGTTGCGCGCCACGATCCGCTGGGAGTCGGTGATCATCGCCCTACAGGGAACGGTCCTCGGCCTGCTGATCGGGGTGTTCTTCGGCTGGGCGCTCGTGCTGGCCATGAAGAATCAGGGAATCACCGTCTTCAGCACTCCTGTCCTGAGCCTGATGATCGTGGTGGTGCTGGGCGCCCTTGCCGGCGTCGCGGCGGCGATCCTGCCCAGTCGCCGGGCGGCCAAGCTCAACATCCTGCGCGCGATCGTCAGCGAGTGAGGAAAGCCCGGATCAAGGCGAGGACCGAAGTCCCGTTTGACGAGGCCATCTGCCTCATGTGCCAGTCAATTTGTGCGCGAGATCATGATCGTGAAAGGGGGATTGTGCCATGGTTACGGACAATGCCACCCGCGGGCAGGTGTCGCGCGACAGGGCTGTCAAGCAGCTCAAGAAGCAGCGTGACTTCCGCGGTCATCTTCTCGTTTATCTGCTGGTCAACGCGTTCTTGGTGGCGATCTGGGCGGTCACCGGGCACGGGTTCTTCTGGCCGGTGTTTCCCATCGTCGGGTGGGGCATCGGCGTGGTGATGAACGCGTGGGACGTGTACGGCCGCCGGGAGATCAGTGAGGAGGACATTCAGCGCGAGATGGAGCGCCTGAACAAGTAGCAGTGGAGGGCGGCCGCCGCGGTCGGCGAGGCACGCGGCCGGGCCGCGGCCCCGCGAGATGCGTGCGGAGAGGCTGCCTCCTTGGCTCCGGATTCGGCCAGTGCTCTCCGCATCCCCCGATGGGGGACCAGCGATGGGCGAGGCAGCCGCTGATGTTGTGATTGAGGGCGTGTGCGGCGCGCGCTGGGGATGCTGCCTGCTGCGGCGCACCCCGTGACCACCATGCCGCTTCGAGGAATGCGACGGGCCATGACATTTCTGATCCCAGCGGCCGACGGGATCGCCGACGAGGTTGCCAGGCGAGTGCCGCGGGCTGCGATCTTCCGTTATGAAGACGACGACTACAACGGGTTGGGCGAGGTCGAGTTCTACTGCATGCCGTACATGGGAGATGAGGCCAGCGTCGCCCTGATCGCGCAGCTGCCACGGCTGCGGGTGGTGCAGAGCCTGAGCAGCGGCGTCGACAACGTGCTCGACTCCGTGCCCGGCCAGGTGACCTTGTGCAACGGGAGCGGGCTGCACCACGAGGAGGGGACCGCGGAACTCGCGGTCAGCCTGATCCTCGCCAGCCTGCGGCAGATCCCGACCTTCGCTTTGCAGCAGTCACGGCGCTCGTGGCATCACCTGCGCACCGACAGCCTGGAAGGCAAGAGGGTCCTGCTGGTGGGGTACGGCCACATCGGGCAGGGGATCGAGCAGCGCCTGCGGCCGTTCGGCGCCCAGGTGATGCGCGTATCCCGCACGGCAAGAGACGGCGTGGCGCCGCTGCCGCAACTGCCCCGGCTTGCCGCCGGGGCAGACATCCTGGTCGTGTGCATCGCCCTGACCCCGGAGACCCGCGGGCTGATCAGCGGTGACGTCCTGGCCGCACTGCCGGCCGGGGCGCTGGTGGTCAACGTGGCACGCGGCCCTCTCGTTGACGCGGCCGCTCTGGCCGGGGAATTGACTAGGGGGCGGCTGCGGGCAGCCCTCGACGTTACCGATATCGAGCCATTGCCCGCCGACCGCCCCGAGTGGGCCCTGCCCAACGTTCTGATCACACCGCACATCGGAGGCGACACGTTCGTCTTCGCCCAGCGTGCGCCCGGGTTCGTCGCCGACCAGGCGGAACGCCACCTGAACGGACAGCCGCTGGCAAACATCGTTAAGAATGCCCACGCCTGACGTGGGCCTGACTCTGAGCAGCCGGTTACATGCGTCACACCACCGGGCCACCCAGCGCCCAGGCGGGCATAGGCTGTTCTCAGGGTCTCGACCATGCGCACCGGATTGGCTCACCAGGACGCCCGGGATGATTTCGACCGCGCCCGGCGGCAGGCGAACTTTGCCAAACTGGCCGCATGGCTGCACGGCCGTCCATCCAGCTGCAACCGCTTGCCAGTGCTGGGTGAGGTGACGATCACCACCGGCGGGGCAGCGCCGGGTGTACCGCGGCTGGAGTATGAGCGCGCAGGCGGCCCCGGAGCGGGCGCTGAGGCGATGGTGCCGATCGAGCGGATCGTCGGAACGGTCGAGCCCACGATGTCCTTCGACCGGCATTTCCGGCCCACCTCAGATGTGCCGCGAACGCGCTTTGAGCGGATAGCCGTCGCCATCCGGTCCGGCCGCGGAATGGAACCCGTGGACCTGTACCGATGCGGCGGCAGGTACTACGTGCTCGACGGGCATCACCGCATCGCTGTTGCCCGCGCGCTCGGCGAGCGCAGGGTCTGGGCGAACATCACCGAGGTCCACCTGACCCACCCGGATGCGCCGGGTTTCAGCTACTGGGCCTGATCGCCGGGTCACGGCGTACTGTGCATGATGGCAGCGGGCGAAGGAGCGCTGGTTGAGGTGTTTGAGCGGTATACCGACCGGGCCCGAAGAGTTGTGGTGCTGGCGCAAGAAGAAGCCAGGATGCTCAACCACAACTACATCGGCACGGAGCACATCCTGCTTGGCCTGATCCACGAGGGCGAGGGCGTTGCCGCCAAGGCCCTCGAGTCGCTGGGGATCAGCCTGGAGG
>DASTBN010000448.1:0-2145 GCA_035712045.1 Pseudonocardiaceae bacterium | reverse complement strand
ATAATTCACGGCGATGAGTATCGCGATCTCGCTGTTCACCCGCGACCTCCGGGTGCACGACAACCCGGTGCTGCACGCGGCCTGCCACTCGGCCACCGAGGTGGTGCCGCTGTTCGTGCCCGACACGGCGATCCTGCGCGGGGCCTTGATGTCACCAAACCGGGCGGCGTTTCTCGCTGACGCCCTGGCCGATCTGGACTCCCGGCTCCGGGAGTTAGGCGGGCATCTCGTGGTGCGCTCAGGCGAACTCGCCAAGGAGGTCGAGCGTGTCGTCACGGATCTGGGTGCCGCTGAAGTGCATCTCGCCGCCGACGTCAGTCGCTACAGCCAGCGCCGGGAGCGGGCCCTGGGGGAACGCCTCGCCGACCTGGGCTGCCGGCTCCGGGTGCACGCCACCTCGATCACCGTGGTGGAACCTGGCGCGATCATGCCCTCGGGAGGAGGTGCGGCGTTCGCGGTGTTCACCCCGTACCACCGGCGCTGGCTGCTGGCCCGGCGCCGAGATCTGCTCGGGGTGCCCCGCCGGATCACCACGCCGTCCATCGCCACCGAGCCGCTGCCCGGGCCTGACGAGCTCTGCCCGGGCCCTCGCTCACCGCACCTGCCTCGCGGCGGCGAATCAGCGGGTCGGCGGATCCTCGCTGACTGGGCCGCCGACCCGATCGATCACTACGATCAGGCGCACGACGACCTGGCCACCGACGGCACCTCCCGGCTGTCCCCTTATCTGCATTTCGGCTGTGTCTCCCCCACCGAGGCGGCGCACGCCGCCGATGGCTCCACACCAGGTGGCGAGGCGTTCATCCGCCAGCTGGCCTGGCGGGATTTCCACCATCAAGTGCTCGCCGCGCGCCGCGAGGCCGCCAGCGCCGACTACCGCACCCGCCACGACCGGTGGCGCCAGGACGAGCAGGCCGCGCAGGCCTGGCGGGATGGCCTGACCGGCTACCCGATCGTCGACGCGGGCATGCGGCAGCTGGCCGAGGAAGGGTGGATGCATAACCGCGCCCGGCTCATCACCGCCAGCTTCCTCACCAAGACGCTGTACCTGGACTGGCGGATCGGCGCCCGGCACTTCTCCGATCTGCTCGTCGACGCCGATGTGGCCAACAACGCGCTGAACTGGCAATGGGTCGCGGGTACCGGCACCGATACCCGGCCCAACCGGGTCCTCAACCCGCTGCGCCAAGCCGAACGCTACGACCCGAGCGGCGACTACGTCCGCCGCTACCTGCCTGAACTCCGCGGCGTCCCCGGCCCGGCGGTACACCAGCCCTGGAAGCTGGACCCGCACCACCGGGCCCGGCTGAACTACCCCAGCCCGATCATCGACCTTCAGGAGGGCGCGGAACGCTTCCGCACCGCCCGCGCCGCGAACAAAGCATAGCCAGCTGCCACTGGATTGCCATCGGGCAGGCATCGCGGTTGCCACCAGGCGTAGAGCCCGGCCAGCCGGACCGGGGCCTTCTCGCCGCGATCACGCGCCCGCCGCCGCCTGGGTCGCGAGTCCGAGAGCGGGACAAAGTCGGGTCCAGCCGAGGTGGAGAGCGACCGCGGTCTGTGCCGTGGCACCGCGATCAGCACCACTGTGGCGTTCTTGGCCGTGGCGAGTTCGACGATGGGTATCACGACCGTTGGTCGCTTCGGACCCGGTCTCCACTCTCCGCGGCGCGTCCTATACCAGGTGGAGGACGATATCGGGTTGGGGACCCTTCAGGATCGAGATCGCCGGATCCCGGTTGCCGAGGTCGTGCAGCGTGAACGTCCAGGCCCCTCGCTCCAGCGCGCGGGCGATGGGCATCTCCCGGCTGCGCCCGAATGCGTCCGGATAGGTGCACCCGGTGGCCGTCACGGTCACGTGGTTCTTCGGCTCCGCCTTCGAGTACTCGCCCGTGATGATCTCACCTTTTATCGGTTTCCCGGTCACGATAAAGGTGTTCTCGCGAAAGGTGACGGTACACGGATCGCCGTACTGCGCGGTCGGGCGAAGCCCATGGAGCGTTCCTGTGTCGTCCGGGTCGAGGATCCACCTCACCTTGTCGAACAGGAGGTCGTCGAATCGGAAGAGCCGGCTATCCGGTCCCCTTCGCAGCGTGCTGCTCCGGATCACACCACCGGCCTGATACACGAAGAACGAGTCGCTCG
>DASTBN010000447.1:0-8415 GCA_035712045.1 Pseudonocardiaceae bacterium | reverse complement strand
GCTCGGGCCGACCCCGGGGACCTCGGTGAGTTCGTCCACGCTGGCCTGCCGGATGCGGCGCAGCGAGCCGAAGTGTTTCAGCAGCGCGGTGCGCCGGGTCTGGCCGAGCCCCGCGACGTCGTCCAGGGCGGAACTGGTCATCCGAGCGGAGCGCTTCTGCCGGTGGTAGGTGATCGCGAACCGGTGCGCCTCGTCCCGGATCCGCTGGAGCAGATAGAGACCTTCGCTGGTGCGAGGCAGGATCACCGGGTCGGCCTCGCCGGGCAGCCAGACCTCCTCCAGCCGCTTGGCCAGCCCGGCGACCGCCACGTCGGTCACCCCGAGCTCGAACAGCGCCTGCGCCGCCGCGGCCACCTGCGCCGCGCCGCCATCGACGACCAGCAGGTTCGGCGGGTAGGCGAACTTACGGGGGCGCCCAGTGTCGGGGTCGATGCCGGACGTGCCCTCCGGCTCGTTCCCGGTTTCCTTCAGGTAACGGGTGAACCGGCGGCGGACCACCTCAGCGATGCTGGCCACATCGTCGGAATGGCCCTCGCCGGCGGCGTCCCGGATCGCGAAGCGCTTGTAGTCCGACTTGCGGGGCAGCCCGTCCTCGAACACCACCAGGGAGGCCACCACGTCACTGCCCTGCACGTGGCTGACGTCGACGCATTCGATCCGCAGTGGGGCGGTGTCCAGCCCCAGGTACTCGTGGATCTCCTGCAGGGCCGCGGCCCGGGCGGTCAGATCACCCGCGCGGCGCAGCTTGTGCCGGGTGAACGCCTCAGCGGCGTTGCGGGCCACGGTTTCGGCCAGCGCCTTCTTGTCTCCCCGCTGCGGGACCCGCAGCTGCACTCGCGCCCCGCGCAGCCCGGAGAGCCATTCGGTGAGCGCCGCAGTGTCTTCGGGGTCATCGGGGAGCTCCGGGACCAGCACCTCCCGGGGTACCGGCTGGATGGCGTCGTCGGCCGCGCCCGCCAGCGCGGCCTGCTCGCCGTAGAACTGGGTGAGGAACTGGCCGACCAGGTCGGCCTGCTCGACCCGCTCGATCACCCAGCCACGCTGGCCCCGGACCCGCCCGCCCCGGACGTGGAACACCTGCACGGCCGCTTCCAGCTCATCGCAGGCGAAGGCGATCACGTCCGCGTCGGTGCCATCACCGAGCACCACCGCTTGCTTCTCCATCGCCCGGCGCAGCGCGCCCAGGTGGTCACGCAGCCGCGCGGCGCGCTCGAACTCCAGATCGGCGGCCGCTGACTCCATCTCCCGTTCCAGCCGGCGCATCATCTTGTCGGTCCGCCCGGAGAGGAAGTCACAGAAATCCTCGACGATGACGCGGTGCTGCTCGGCGGTGACGTTGCCCACGCAGGGAGCGGAACACTTGTCGATGTAGCCCAGCAGGCATGGACGGCCGATCTGGCCGTGCCGCTTGAACACCCCCGCCGAGCACACCCGGGCCGGGAATACCCGGGTGAGCAGATCGAGGGTCTCCCGGATGGCCCAGGCGTGCGCGTAGGGCCCGAAATACCGGACCCCGCGACGGCGGGGACCGCGGTAGACGTGCAGCCGGGGGTACTCCTCGTGCAAGGTCACCGCGAGCACCGGGTAGGTCTTGTCGTCGCGGTAGCGCACGTTGAACCGCGGGTCGAATTCCTTGATCCAGTTGTATTCCAGCTGGAGCGCCTCGACCTCGGTGCTGACCACCGTCCACTCCACCGAGGCCGCCGTGGTGACCATCTGCCGGGTCCGCGGATGCAGCCCCGCGAGATCGGCGAAGTAAGAGTTGAGCCGACTGCGCAGGCTCTTCGCCTTGCCGACGTAAATCACCCGCCGGTGCTCATCACGGAACCGGTACACCCCGGGCGCCTCAGGGATCGTCCCCGGCGCGGGCCGGTACAGGGAGGGGTCCATCAGCCGCCAGCCTACGACCGCACCCACGCCCCGCCGTCGCCGCTCGCCCCGCGAGCCGCGTGAAGCCCCGATAAGTCCCCATGTCGAGTTCCGAGGACGACAGATAGGATGAATCCGGCAAATCTTGACCCCAACATTAGTTGAGGTCATAGCCTTCGGGCGATCTCCGGTTGAGCACGCCGGAGCGTTGATGGAGCCGACTCCGGAAGCCGGTGGTGCGCGGATGGACATGGAAGTCACCGCATGGATGTCGATGTACAACACGATGCACGCGCAGCAGGAGCGGCGTCCGTTCTCCCTCGCCACGCTGCGCCGCATCGGCGGCTTCGCCCGGCCACGCCGCCGCCAGCTGACGTTGTTCCTGCTGCTCAGCGTGATCACGGCAGCGCTGGCGGTCGCGACGCCGGTGCTCTCCGGGCGGGTCGTCGACGGGATCGTGCATGGGGCGGCGCCGGGAATCGTGCTCGGGCTGGCCGGGCTCATCGCTGTGATCGCGATCGCGGAGGCCGGGCTCGGGCTGGTGACGCGGTGGCTCTCGGCGGGCATCGGTGAAGGCCTGATCCTCGACCTGCGCACCGCGGTGTTCGATCATGTGCAGCGGATGCCGGTCGCGTTCTTCACCCGCACCCGCACCGGCGCCCTGGTCAGCCGGCTGAACAACGATGTGATCGGCGCGCAGCGGGCGTTCAGCGGCACGCTCTCGGGGGTGGTCGGCAACGTCGTGACGCTGGTGCTCACGCTGGTGGTGATGATCGGGCTCTCCTGGCAGATCACCGTGCTCGCGCTGCTGTTGCTGCCGGTGTTCGTGCTGCCGGCCCGGCGGATGGGCACCCGGCTGGCCCGGCTGGAGCGCGAGGCCGCCAATCACAACGCGGTGCTGAACACACAAGCGACCGAGCGTTTCTCCGCGCCCGGCGCCACGCTGGTGAAGCTGTTCAGCCAGCCCGCGCGGGAGTCCGCCGAGTTCGCGGCGAGAGCCCGGCGGGTGCGGGACATCGGGGTGCGCACCGCGATGGTGCAGTGGGTATTCGTCACCGCGCTGACCCTGGTCTCCGCACTCGCGCTAGCGCTGGTTTACGGGCTGGGCGGGTTCTACGCGCTGCGCGGGCAGCTGGAGCCGGGTGCCGTGGTGGCGCTGGCCCTGCTGCTCACCCGGCTCTACGCCCCGCTGACCGCGCTAGCCAGCGCCCGGGTGGACATGATGAGCGCGCTGGTCAGCTTCGAGCGGGTGTTCGAGGTGCTCGATCTGACCCCGCTGATCCAGGACAAGCCCGGCGCCGAGGAGGTGCCCGGCGGGCCGGTGTCGGTGGAGTTCGACCACGTGCGCTTCAGCTACCCGTCGGCGGACAAGGTGTCGCTGGCGTCCCTGGAGGAGGTCGCTGAGCTCGACACTCGTGGTGGCGTGGAGGTGCTGCATGACGTGTCCTTCCGGGCCGAGCCAGGGCAGGTGGTCGCGCTGGTCGGATCTTCCGGCGCAGGGAAGTCGACGATCGCGCAGCTGATCCCCCGGCTTTATGACGTGGACAGCGGCGCCGTACGGCTGTCCGGTGTGGACCTCCGCGACCTGTCAGCCGAGTCGATCCGCGCGACGCTGGGGATGGTGACCCAGGACGGGCACCTGTTCCACGAGTCGGTGCGGGCCAACCTGCTGCTGGCCCGGCCGGAGGCGTCGGAGGACGAGCTGTGGGAAGTGCTGCGCCGGGCCCGGCTCGCCGACCTCGTCGCCGCGCTGCCCGACGGGCTGGACACCGTCGTCGGTGAACGCGGCTACCGGCTCTCCGGTGGTGAGCGCCAGCGGCTGACGATCGCCCGGCTGCTGCTGGCCCGCCCCCGGGTGGTGATCCTCGACGAGGCCACCGCGCATCTGGACTCGACATCAGAGGCGGCCGTGCAGGAAGCGCTCATCGAGGCGCTGACCGGGCGGACCGCCGTGGTGATCGCGCACCGGCTCTCTACCATCCGCGCCGCCGACCTCATCCTGGTGATCGAGAACGGCCGAGTGGCGGAACGCGGAACCCACACCGAGCTGATCGCCGCCGGCGGCCGCTACGAGGAGCTCTACCGCACCCAGTTCGACCAGCCACCAGCCCTCGCCGATGCTCCTCCCCGATATGGAGACATACCGGGGCGAAGAAGCCCTCAAAACCCCGGTATGTCTCCATATCGGGCGGGGATGAGGGGATAGCTAGGCGATACGTTTCAGCTGGGCGGAGAGGTGCGGCTTGATGGGGAGACCGCGCAGGGCGCGCTCCTCGGCGTAGGCGAGCTCACCATCGTCGGAGACGCCATATAACCGGGCGGCGGCTGTGGTTTCCCTGGCCGTTTCGGTCCGCTCGATGACATCGGCGCGCAGCTCCCAGGATGTCTCGCTGACCTGCCCGCCGTAGTAGATCTCGCAGATGCCGAACATGTGCGCCAGCACCAGTTCGATGGTCTCCTCCTCGTCCATCCGCCACCACCCGACCTCACGGGCCGCTGGGCGCAGCACCTTGCCCGAGGGGCTCAGCAGCCAGGCCCGCGCCTCGTAAACCAGGAACGGCCGGCCGTCGTGGGAGAAGCTGATCTGCTGGCCGTAGGGGAACTCGCCGAGCAGGGACGGGTACTGGGCAAGGCCCGCGCCGCGCCACACCCCCAGCAGCGGCGCCAGCGGCTCGCACAGCGGGTGCAACGCGATGCCCTGCCCCAGCGCGACGGCGTCCATGGGGATCGGCAGGTCGTCGAACCAGGGAGTATGACGATCGGCGGCTGCCGCCGTATCCACGTCTGGGCTCGGCTGGGAGAGGTCGCTGTTCACCCCTGAATCGGATCACGAACTAGCCCCCGTGCGCTAGGCGAGGATGGATGTCGCCAGGGGTGTCGTTGCGGCATCACACGTGAGACGGTCACCAGACCGCTGTGAAAATGACACTTCGTCACCATTTCCCCTACGGGATGACCCCCAAGAGCAGTAATGTGACGCGAAATCGTAGATGGGGGTCGCCAGTGAAACGTGTGTTCCGCCATGCCGTGATGTCGCTCTCCGCCGCGCTCGGGTTCGCGGTATTGACCCCGGCGGTAGCCGCCGCCCAGTCCGCGGCGGAACAGGCGGCCGCGGCACCGTGCGGGCCCGCCGCGGCCGCCTGCATCAGCCTGAGCGGCAATCGGGCCTGGCTGATGAACCATGGCCAGGTCGTTTACGGGCCGGTCCCGATCACCTCCGGACGACCGGGACACCGTACGCCTCAGGGCGCGTTCCGGGTGCTGTGGAAGGACAAAAACCACCGCAGCTCGATTTTCAACAACGCTCCCATGCCATATTCGGTGTTCTTCACTAACACGGGTATCGCGTTTCATGAGGGAAGCCTGACCGTTCCCTCGCACGGATGTATCCACCTGAGCCGGAACGCCGCGATCACGTTCTTCAACAAGCTCTCGGTGGGCCAGATCGTGCAGGTCGTCAGCTGACTTCGCCGGCCACAGCGCGCAGCGCGGGCAGCAGCGCCCGCAGCGCCCGCCCGCGATGGGACATCGCGTCCTTCTCGGCGGGATCGAGCTCGGCGGAGGTGCGCCGGTCACCGTCCGGAACGAAGATCGGGTCGTAGCCGAAGCCGTTGCCGCCACGGGGGACCCGGGTCAGGGTGCCGCGCCATTCTCCGCGCACCACGGTGTGCGCTGGCTGGCTCCGCGCGGCTGAGGGGGGAACGACCAGCGCCGCGACGCAGACGAACGCCGCGCCGCGGCGCGCGTCCGGGACGTCAGCGAGCTGATCGAGCACTAGGGCCAGATTGGCGGCATCGTCACCGTGACGGCCGGCCCAGCGGGCTGAGAGGACTCCGGGCATGCCGTGCAGCGCGTCCACCTCCAGCCCGGAGTCGTCGGCGACGCTCACCAGGCCAGTCGCCGCCGCCGCGCGCTCAGCCTTGGCCAGCGCGTTGCCCTCGAAAGTGGCAGCGGTCTCCGGCGCCTCCGGGAACGGTGGCACATCATCAAGTCCGAGCACGCGGATTTCCGTGATCTCCGGCGCGGCCAGGATCCGCCGCAGCTCGGTCAGCTTCTTGGCGTTGCGGGTGGCCAGCAGCACCTGGACCGGGCTCATGACCTGGGCAGTTCGCCGGGGTAGGGCGCCGCCAGCGCGGTGTGCTGATACGCGCTCAGCTCCTGGCAGCCTTTGAGCGCCAGGTCCAGCATCTGGTCCAGGGTGGACCGGGCGAAGGTGGCGCCCTCCCCGGTGCCCTGCAGCTCCACCAGGGCGCCGCTGCCGGTGGCCACCACGTTCATGTCCACTTCGGCGCGGGAGTCCTCCTCGTAGGGCAGATCAAGCCGGGCCTGGCCATCCACCACGCCCACGCTCACGGCGGCGATCGAGTGCGACAGCGGGCGCGGCTGGCGCAGCCGGCCAGCCGCGCGCAGCCAGGTGATGGCGTCAGCCAGCGCCACGTAGCCACCGGTGATCGCCGCGGTGCGGGTGCCGCCGTCGGCCTGGATGACATCGCAGTCCAGGGAGATGGTGTTCTCCCCCAGCGCCGCCAGGTCGACGCAGGATCGCAGTGAGCGCCCGATCAGCCTGCTGATCTCGTGGGTACGCCCGCCGAGACGGCCCTTGACCGACTCCCGCTCGCTGCGGGTGTGCGTCGAGGACGGCAGCATCGCGTACTCCGCGGTGAGCCAGCCCAGCCCGGACCCCTTCCGCCAGCGCGGCACGCCCTCGATCACGCTGGCCGCGCAGAGCACCCGGGTGTGGCCGCACTCGATTAGCACCGATCCCGCAGGCCACTGCTGGTAGCCCCGGGTGATGCGCACCGTCCGGAGTGCCTCATCACTCCTGCCGTCCGCTCGTGCCATCGCGTCAGCCTACTCACGGCGGCTGCCCGACGGCGGAGCCGTCACAGTAACCCGACGGCGGAGCCGCCACAATGTCCCGACGGCGGAGCCGTCAGATGTCGTACCAAGCGCCGGGACAGACCAGCTCGACCGGGCCGTCGAAGGCGGCCTTGGCCTCGGCGAGCACCCGCGCGGGATCCGTCCACGGGGGCACGTGGGTGATCAGCAGCCGGCCCACGCCCGCCTGGGTGGCGGCCTCACCGGCTTGTTTCCCGGACAGGTGAATATCCGGCGGGTTGTCCGGATGGTCCGGCCAGGACGCCTCGGCGAGCAGCACATCGGCACCGGTGGCGAGCTCGGGGAGGGCCCGGCACGGGCCGGTGTCGCCGGAGTAGACGAGCGTCTTTCCCTCGTGGTGCAGCCGCAGCGCGTAGGCCTCGCAGGGGTGCACGACCGGTGCGGCGCGCACCTGGATCGGGCCGACCGAGGCCTCCGCGTTGTAGGTCCGGAAGTCGTAGACATCGGAGAGATCGGTGGTGACGCGTTCCTTAGCGTTGGGCGCGTAGGCGGCCGCCAGGCGCTCGGCGGCGTCGCCAGGCCCGTATAGCGGAAGCCTGGCATGGGGCGTGGGATCCGGATGGTAACGACGGTAGACAGTCATCGCGGAGACATCAGCGCAATGATCGGGGTGCAGGTGGGACAGCAGCAGCCCGCCGAGGGTGAACGGGTCGAGGTGGCGCTGCAGGGCGCCCAGGGTGCCATTGCCCAGATCGAGCGCCACGCTAGTGTCTCCCGCCTGGACAAGATACCCGGATGCGGGTGACTCCGGCCCGGGAACGCTGCCGGAGCAACCCAGCACGGTCAGCCGCATGTGACCCTCGCACCCGAGGCAAAGGCCGCCAGCGAGGGCCCCAGGAAGCGGCGGGCCAGCCGGGCGAACGGCACCGGGTCACCGGTGGCGCTGAACTGGTGCTCGGGTTCCCCGGCTGCCTCGCGCAGCAGGTCCTGCTCGGTGAGCACCCGCAGCACGTCCTTGGCGGTTTCCTCGGCGCTGGATACCAGGGTCACCCCATCCCCCATGACGATCTGCAGAACTCCGGTGAGCAGAGGGTAATGTGTGCAGGCCAGCACGAGGGTGTCCACGTCGGCCCGCTGCAGCGGCTCGAGGTAGGACTGCGCGAGGCCGAGCATCTGGCGGCCGGAGGTCATGCCGCGCTCGACGAAGTCCGCGAACCGCGGGCAGGCCACTCCTGTCACCTCAACGTATGGGGCGGCCGCGAACGCGTCGTGATAGGCCCGGGACCGGATGGTGGCCTGGGTTCCGATCACCCCGATCCGCCCGGTGTGGGTAGCGGCGACGGCCCGCCGGACCGCCGGGCGCACCACCTCCACCACGGGGATGGGATAGCGCTCCCGGGCGTCGGCGAGGCATGCCGCCGAGGCCGTGTTGCAGGCGATGACGAGGAGCTTCACCCCGCTGCCTACCAGCTCGTCGGCGACCGCCAGGGCGTGCGAGCGGATCTGCGGGATGGTGAGCGGGCCGTAGGGCCCGTGGGCGGTGTCGCCGACGTAGCGCAGCCGTTCCCCGGGCAGCTGGTCGGCGATGGCGCGCGCGACGGTGAGCCCCCCCACGCCGGAGTCGAAGACCCCCACCGGGGCATCCGGGCTGATCACGAGCCGGCCAGCCAGCGTTGGTCGGGACGGGCCTGGGTCGGATCAGGACGG
>DASTBN010000446.1:0-4333 GCA_035712045.1 Pseudonocardiaceae bacterium | reverse complement strand
ACCTCATTCTTGCGATTAGAAAAGAATGGCGGATCAAGATAGATGAGGTCGACACACTCGTCGGGGAACTGGGCTAATTGGAGTAAGTTGTCCTCGCAGTAGAGGATACCGGTCTCAAGGAATGACACTGCCATGCCAGTTTCCTCGCTGAACGGACAATGGCTTGCGCAGCCATAGCGCGCCCTCCTCGCATGCCGATTCCGGGAGCACATGCTGCCTCTCGAAAGCGAACACGGGACGTCTAGCAGATGATGAGGAGATTTCGACAAACCCTACAAGGGACAGCTTCCCAAAACCTACCCGATCACCCTTGGCAAGATGGTTCATCGCGTCAGCGTCGCTCTGGTGGTGAGCTGAGCGGGGCTGTGACGGGTCATCTAGAGCATGCATTAACAGAAGGTGCTCGACCTCCTGATAAGAATTCTTTCACCAGGGGTCCGTGAGAGGGGGTCTGGAACCGGCCCGGCCACCGGGAGCGCACTCAAGCCGGTGGCCGCGCCGGAGTCTTCAGGTGGTTGGCCAGGTGCGCAGAACGGTGTGCAGCACACTCAGCGCGGGCCCGGTGATCCGTTCCGTGAACAAGGGCTCACCGGGGGCGACGCGGGTCCTGAGGGACTGGACCGCGTTGCAGTGCCCGGACGCTCGAAGGAACACCACGTCGATCCATTCCGGGGCCACTCGCTCACCCCGCTGTGAGCCTTGCTCGCCAGCCGGGGTGAAAACGAACCCGCGTTCCCGCGCGAGATCGATCAGCCGCTCCACGGCCGCCGCGTGTGGGTCATCCACCGTGGTCACCGGGACCTCATGACCGCGCGGCCAGCCAAGGCCGTCAACCGGGATCGCAGCTCAGCGTCAGGGAGTCGTGGCGCGTCGTCGGCGAGGGTGAGCAGCGCTCGCAGCGCGGACCGGGCGCCCGCTAGCTCCACCGTCGCGACGAGATAGTCAAGGTACGAACGCGGGTTCACCGCCGTGATCGCCCACTCTGTGCCGCACGCCCCGCATTCCCAGGCTTGTACCTTCGGGGAGGTGCCGGTGATCACCTTCACGTCGCGGGTGCTGCCGCAGCGCGGACAGGGGTCATCCATTCCGTGACTCCGCTGGATCGCCGCACTCACGCAGTCACCGCAGTAACCGGGGTCTGCCTCGTCGCCGTCCGGAGCGCTGGTGACCGATTCCCCGCAGACCGCCAGGCGCGTACTCGCCGGGTACCCCCGCCGGAACACCTCGTCGGCGGCTATTAGGTGAACACCTTCCAGCGCGTCGGCGCTCATGACACGGTCCGCTCACGGCAGCGCTGGCACGGGCCACGCCCCGGATCGACCATGCTCGCCGCGGGGAACCGGGTACCACAGAAACCCTGGTAGCCGCCCCGTTGGCGACCCGCCAGCAGTTCATCGGGGCTCACCTGGTGCGCTAACCCGGTCTCGGCGCACACCACCTCAATCCCCGGTAAGCGCCGCGCCGGAACCACGGCCGGAGCTGAGGACCGGCGCCAGCGGGACCGCTGCGGTACGGCGCGATGCCTGCCTGCCCTCACCAGCTGCCCGCCTCGCGCCGGCAATCCGGGCACACCTGCTCCGCGAGCGGAGCCAGCGGCAGCTCGGGGGGCCCGTCCACCAGCTGCCCCGGCGGATCACCCACCACCCGCAACGTCGGCTTCGGCGTGAAGCTCGCGCCGCAGAGCGCCAGCACGGCGCCATCACCGCCCAGCCACCCGCGATGGGTGTCATAGTCGGCCAGCGACCGCAGATACCAGGCCAAAGACTTATCAGAGGATGTCGTGGTTTCGCCCATGAGGAGCGACAGTGATAGCGATGGCCATGGCGGGCTTGCCCGGCTGGCAAGATCACCCGATCAGCCTGCGGCGAGACCCATCCGGTGGGCCATTCCGCGCAGTTCCCTGCCGAGGGCAGTATTCCCGCGGGTACGGCGCCGGAGGTCGATGACGACTTCCCGGACGAACGGGTTAGCCCGAAACCGCTGCGGCGCGAGTCGCTCGGCGGTGCGCAGCGCCGCGACGGCCTGTGGCCAGTGGGCCCGCTCGGTCGCTAGCCCCCGGCCAAGATCGGAGTAGAACCCCGCGCGCCGCGACGCGGACATCACCGTTCCCGGGCCGATCTCGCGGGCCAGCTCGCGCACCTTGGCGCCTTCCCCGCGCTCCACCGCGAGCGTGATACCCCAGAAGCCGACGTTGGTCACCCCGAAGCACTGATGGCCGAAATCGGTCCCCGCGCCCACCCGGGCGGCCACCTCAGCGGCCTCGGCCTGATGCTCCGCCGATTCACCCGGCCGCCCGAGCGCGGCGGCGTTGAGCGCACACGTCAAGCGCAACATCCCATACATCTCCGCCGCGCCCCGATCAGTGCCGATCCACGGCGCCACCCTGTCGGCCGCGGTCGCCGCGAGCACCATGCTGCGGGCCCGGGCCGGACTCGACACGGCATGCGCGCGCAGATATTCGGCCAGCGCGGTGTGCGCGGGTGAGCCCAGCTCGGCCGCCACCGCCCGGGCGTGCATCGCCGCGACCGTCGCCAGATCCGGCTCTCCGAGATGTTTCACGGTGAACGTAGCGGCCGTGTACACATCGAGCAGCCCGCCCAGCGCCTCACGACGATGGGCCCCATGACTCGCCGCGACCGCGTGCAGATCCGTGATCAGATCCGGCAGCACCAGACCCATCCCCGCGTAATCCGCCGCCGGCCGCAGCTCAGAGTTCACGCGATCCAGCACGGCGACGAGTTCGGGCCACGGGCGCCCCGAATCCCCGGCCGGGTCATCGAGCGCGTTGTCGGCCAGCGCGACACGCAACGCCACCACCGCCGCATGCGCCTCGCCCATGCCCTCGGCGGCCGGCAACTCGTGAGCGCCGGTCAAATCCCCGGGCGCCACCTCCAGCGCTGCGGCTAGCGCCTCCAGCAGGGACCGGCTATCGACTTGGCGCTCACCACGCTCCAGGCGCGACAGGTACGACTCAGAGATCCCAGCCAACCCGGCGATCACCCGCAGCGACTTATCGCGCCAGTTCCTCACCTCGCGCAACCGCTGACCAATGGTCCGCGGTTCCTCAGCGCCCACCAAGAACCACTCCTCACCGGCCCCCCACCGATGCCCCCGGGAGCGACCCGGGGGCGGAAACCTCGGTGAGGAGGTGGAGTACAGGCTACGCCGCGTCCTCCTCACCGCCCGGGTGGACGGTCGCCGCCAGCTGGGTGTACCCGGTGGCGACCGGTTCCCACATGGCGGACACCTAGCCCAGCGCGGTGCGCAGTAGATCGATCATGTACTCACGCTGCTGCTAGCTCAGCTCGCCGCGGACTGCATCGGCCAGCGCGCGGACCCCACCGGGCCCGCGCTGGTATTCACCAACGGAGCGTGGTCGGTGTTCACCACCGGAAATCCGAACCGGCGAGTTCGACTAACCCCAACCAGAGTGACGGCCCACCAGGCTACTCGCGCTGGATGGGGCCGTTTGCCTTCCCGGGTTCAGCCCAGCTGGCTGGAACAGGGACCGCTCGGGCAGCTCGCCGAAGTCGCGCTCGACTGGCGCCACGCACGACCAAGGTAGCCCAACGCCTATCGCAGACTCACGCGGCCCAGAAGAGGGCTAACCGTCAGCGGCATCGGTGACGACGTCGACTGAGCATAAGCCGCTGGGTCCCTGGGGATGAATAATTGCGGTCAGCGAGTGTGTGCCTTTCGGCAGAGACGTGATCGAGAGAGCGAAACCGGCGGTCACCGGCACGGTCATTGGGGTGGAAACCGCACCAGCGGTGGCTGTTACAAACGCGAGTGCCGCAAGCTCGACGACCACCGTCGCGACGAACACCAGCGTCACACCGCCGAGGGATGCCACCCTCTTACGCACGTATTCCACAGCGGGCACGCCGCGCCGGAAAAGTGAACAAACGCTGTCGGGCGGTCAACCCAAGGGTTACGACAAACCCCACTAGGGACGGCTAATCTTTGGGACGGCGGGGACGATGAAGCAGTTCCGCTGAGCTGAGCGATACAGGACGTATGAAGAGAGTTCTGACGCTCACAGGTGTCGTCGTCGTACTGACCGTGATCGCGAATGTTGCGAACGCTTCGGTTCCAGATTCGTCGGGCGTGATCCACGCCTGCCTGAAGAAAGCGGACGGCTCTGTGCGAGTAATCGACACGGATGCTGGGCAAGCGTGCCCAAATGGCTATACACCCCTGCAGTGGTCACAGACCGGCCCGGCAGGTCCGATCGGTCCGCCCGGTGCAGAGGGTTCGCCCGGCCCGGCAGGTCCGGCAGGTTCGCTCGGTCCGCCCGGCCCGGCAGGTTCGCCCGGTCCGCCCGGCCCGGCAG
>DASTBN010000445.1:0-2590 GCA_035712045.1 Pseudonocardiaceae bacterium | reverse complement strand
TGCGACGCTATCGTATCGATACCCATGACAGCGGCCATTGAGTCACTCAACGCTTCAGTCGCCGCGGGTGTCATGCTCGCCGAAGTCGCCCGCTTGCGGCGACTCGCTCGCTGAGCCAGCGCTGTGTCCCGAACTCGGCATCAGTCGGCATCAGAGCTGTTCGCGCCCGCCGGGGTGGCTCCGCCGTGGGTTCGCCGCTGGGCGGGCAAACACTTACCGGCATGCCGTCGGATCACATCGCGCGGCGTTGTGTATCTTGTCGCGGTCACTGTTCGCGACACGGCAGTTGCTCCAATGCCGCGTTCCTTCCGACAAGGAGAATCCCTACCCGTGGCCCAGAAGACCATCGTCACCCTCATCGACGACCTCACCGGTGAGGAAGCGGAGGACATTACGACTGTGGAGTTCGCGCTCGAGGGCGTCACCTACGAGATCGATCTCGCTAACGACAACGCCGCCAAGCTCCGCGACAACCTCTCCCGTTACGTCGCGGCGGCGCGGAAGACCAGTGGCTCCCGGCGCCCGGCCACCCGTGGCTCCGAGCGGGCCTCTGGCCGTGGCGGCGGTAATGGCGGAGCCCCGCGCAGTGGTTATAACCGTGACACGCTCCGCGCGATCCGTGAGTGGGCCAAGCAGAACGGCCACAGTGTCAGTGACCGGGGCCGGCTTCCGCTCACCGTGCTCAGCGCGTGGGAAGCGAATCACCAGACGGTGAAGAGCGGTCATATCCCCACATTCTCGGGATAAGGCCCACTGGCATCCTGGTACTGCAAATTGGCATTATGTCCGTTTTGAAGGGATCCGCCCCGCCGCGATCCGGCCGATGTGGTGGCCGGTTATCCGGCGGCGGGGTAGGGGGTAGCCGGACAAACGGGCGATAGCGTGGGGGCTAAGCAAGCGTGGAGCAGGGGAGCTCGGGCCCGCTGTGGCTGACGATCACCATCGCAGTGCTGTCCTTCGTGGGCGTGCTGATCACAGCCCTGGTGGGCCCGTTCGTCGTTGACCGCCGCAGGACCGGCCCCGGGATACCCGAGGCGCCCGAGCCAACGGTGATCGCGCAGCGGGCCGATGACGCTGTCACGCTCATCCAGTCTGAGATCACCGACCTGCAGAACCGGGTCGGCCGTCTCGAGGCGCTGCAGATGACAGGGGCCCATGGACAGCATTGACGGGCTCAGCCACGGCTTGCAGGAGCTGCGGGACTCGATCGCCCAGACCGCCCAGGCGGCCCCGCAGATCGCGCGGCGGGAAGCCCGCCGCGAAGGGCGCGCCTATTTCCGGGGTGCTGTGGTGGCTGCGGCGATCACATCCCTGCTGGTCGGCATCCCGCTGGTGATGCTCGCTGGCCAGGTCTCGGCGTACAAGAGCGCCGGCGAGGCGCGGGCCGCGCAGCTCCAAGCCTCGGCGGCGGATATCCGGCGGCTCGCTCAGGGCGCGCACGATCTCGGTGTGCAGGCGAACGCCGAACTGGCGCGTCGCGGCCTGGCGACCATCCCGATTCCCTCCCCGGGAACCGTGCCGGACTCTCAGGTGCTCGCCGCCGCATCTATCGCGCAGGTCGCGGCGAAGATCGCCAGTGACTCCATCGTGGTGCCCACTCCCGCGCAGATCCGAGCGGAGATCGCGGCCCAGCTGGCCAAGCTCCCGCCACCACCGGTGGGACCTGCCTCCCAGCAGCTCACCGACGCCGTGCAGGCCTACGTCACCGCGAACCAGGACAAACTGAAGGGCCCGCGCGGGGAGAAGGGCGAGCCGGGCAAATCCCCGCCATGCCTGGCGGAACCGGCGCAATGCCAAGGTGCCGCCGGGAATCGGGGTGAGCCTCCAGTGGGCTGGACCGTCGAGGAAGCCGATGGGTCGACCACCACGTGCCAGCGCGTGGCCAATTTCAACGCGACCGCCCCCCGGTATCACTGCTCGCGCACCGCGTCCTCGGCGGCCGCGTCGCCAGCCACTACCGCGCCACCGCCTGCTACGACCACGCCGTCACCCCCACCCAGCGGCGGTGACGGCGTGCGACTGCCGGTGGGGTAACACGACCCCAGCTGGCGAGCCGGTTGGTCTGCGGATATCGAATACCTGATGCTCGTCGGCGACTTGCGAGCAGCCTGGTGAGCGGGGCGGAGACCATGGGCTCTCCCCGCTCACTGGGCGTTGGTCTCGATATCGTCCGTGGCGGATGTCTTACTGGCGTCGGCCGAATTTACGCGCCACCGAGAATCCGATCAGCGCGCCGAGACCTACCAAGACGATGATCACGATGAGAATGAACTTCCCGACGCCAGCCAGAAAGCCCCCTCTGGCCTGGAACTCGGCGGCGAGTAGCCCGACGTGAGTCGCGACAAGGATCATGGTTCCCATGGTAGGGCCCAGCGGCCTGTCGCGCTAAGCAACGCTACCGACGAGTACTGGTCAGCGCTCAGCTGCCCACGAAGGGCGTTGCTTGTGCGTCTCGGGGGGTGCGGGCGAGGTGGGCGCCGCCGGAGAGGGTGTGGTTTCCGGTGTGGTAGCCGGGCTAGCGGGCGTGAGCGGGTTACCTGGCTTGGTGACCTTACGCTCATGATCAGGGCTGGCCTGCTCGGTCGGCTTG
>DASTBN010000444.1:0-2756 GCA_035712045.1 Pseudonocardiaceae bacterium | reverse complement strand
CAGCGCTGAGCGGCCAGGGCCGTCACCAGCCGGTCCACTGCGGCGCCCAGGCCCCACCCGCGCCGCAACTCGGTGAGCCTGGCGGGATCGGCGGGCGCGGACGGAAGCACGTCCCCGCGATCCAGCCGCACGGGGGCGCCGGTCGCGACCCGCACGACGGCGGGTGCCAGCTCCAGGTAGTCGCGGGCGGCCCGCAGCTTGGCCCGCACCCCTGAGGCGAGCGCCGAACCGGGGTCGTCGAGAGCCGCCAGCAGTCCCTCCAGCGACCCGAATCGGCTGATCAGCGTGGCGGCGGTCTTCTCCCCGATACCGGGCACCCCGGGCAGCCCGTCGGAGGGATCGCCGCGCAGGGCGGCGAGGTCCGCGTAGGCCGCTCCGGTGCCGGTCTCCGGCAGGCCGTACCGGCTGGCGAGCTCAGCGGGGCCGATCACGTCCGCCTTAGCCAGCCCGCGCCCGACGTACACGACCCGCACCGGGGTCGGCTCGGTCCGTACCACCTGAAACAGGTCCCGGTCGCCGCTGACCACCTCGACCGGGTCCCTCCGCTCGGCGGCGGCCAGCGCGCCGATCACGTCATCCGCCTCGTACCCGCTCGCCCCGGCGGTGGCCAGGCCGGCGGCGTCCAGCACCTCGAGGATCAACGGGACCTGAGGGCTCAGCGTATCCGGCACCTCCTCGACATCCGGGGTGCCCGCTGGTGTCCGCTCGGCGACCCGATGGGCTTTGTACGAGGGGATCGCGGCGACCCGGAAAGCTGGTCGCCAATCCAGATCCAGGCAGGCGACCAGCCGGGACGGGCGGCGCGACTCGATCAGCCGGGCGAGCATGTCGGTGAAACCACGTACCGCGTTCACCGGCGTGCCGTCGGGGGCCGTGATCGATTCCGGAACCCCGTAGTAGGCCCGGAAGTACAGGCTCGCGGCGTCGATCAGCAGCAGGGGAGCGTCCATGGGGCAGAGCCTGCCACCCGCGGTTGCCCGGCGGTTCTAGGCTTGCACTATGCCCGCCCCACTCGAGACCCTCACCGCCCGCCTGGACAGGACCCGCGCCGCCGCTGGAGCCATCGGTGTGGACGCGTTGCTGCTCACTCCCAGCCCGGACCTGCGCTATCTGCTGGGCGTCGGCGGTGCCTCCCATGAGCGGCTGACCTGCCTGGTGCTGCCCGCTGAGGGCGATCCGGCGCTGGTGGTTCCTCAGCTGGAACGCCCGGGCCTGGATGGGACTCCCGCGCTCGAGCTCGGCCTGGAGATCGCCGAGTGGCCCGACGACGCCGACCCGTACGCCCTGATCGCCGCGTTCCTGCGCCGATCAGGGCCAGCCCCGGCCCGGGTCGCCGTCGGCGACGCCATGCCCGCAGCACATGTGCTGGCGTTACGCGCCGCGCTGCCCGAGTGCGCGCAGGAGCTGGCCTCGACGGTGCTGGCACCGCTGCGGATGCGCAAGGACAGCGCCGAGATCGCGGCGCTGTCCGCCGCTGGAGCCGCCATCGACCGGGTGCACGCGCGGATGGGGGAGTGGCTCCGGGTCGGGCGGACCGAAGCCGAGGTCGGTGCCGACATCGCGGCCGCGATCGTGGCGGAGGGGCACACCTCGGCGGCGTTCGTGATCGTGGGTTCCGGCCCGCACGGCGCCAGCCCGCACCACGACGTCTCCGACCGGGTGGTGCGGCCCGGGGATCTGGTGGTGGTTGACATCGGCGGGCCGACCGCGGAGGGGTACTTCTCCGACTGCACCCGCACTTACAGCATGGGCGAGCCGGCCCACGCTGAGGTCGCCGCGGGTTACGCGGTGCTCCAGGCCGCGCAAGACGCCGCGGTGGCCGCGGTCACGCCGGGAACAACCGCGCAACTGGTGGACGCCTCGGCACGGGCCCCGATCGCCGAGGCCGGGTTCGGCGATCGGTTCATCCACCGCACCGGGCACGGGATCGGCCTGGAGGTGCATGAACAGCCCTACATCGTCGCTGGTAACGACCTGGTGCTCCAGACGGGGATGGCGTTCAGCGTCGAGCCGGGCATCTACCTGCCCGGCCGCTGGGGTGCCCGCATCGAGGACATCGTGGTGGTCGAGGAGCACGGCGCGAGGCGGCTCAACCACCGCCCGCGCGAACTCGCCGTTTTACCGGCCTGAGAGCGCTGGCTCGCGGACGCCGTACAGGACGCCGTACAATAAGGACGAACGCTCGTGATTCTTATCTCACTCCCGCCCGGAACATAAAGTGAGAAGTTAGCAACTGGAGCTTAACTCCAATTCCCGATTGGTAACACCGATTAAACATCTCCGTAACAGCCTCCGCGCTATGGTCAGGAAGGCCAGCGAGGGGGCGCCGGATTTAACGATGAATCCGGATTCCCGCCTCACGAGCATTGAATTCCTCCTGAGGGGGATGAAGATCGTGACTATCGACAATCAGACCGAAGCCGTTCGCGAAGTCGCGACGCACGATCGGCTAGTCACTCCGCAATTTTCCGCACTCGCCGAGTTCGCGGGTTTTGGCCAGTACGAGGCGGTAGCCGTCCAAGAGACTGGCGAGGATATCTCAGTCTTCATCGACCGCATGCCGGCGCAGATATACGAATACCTTATGACGCGCCCAGAATCCGCGCCACTGATGGGCGGATCGGCGCCGTCGATCAGCGTTCCGCTCATTCAAGAGTGGTTGAACAGGACGATCGCCGGGCCATATGATGGTAGTCTGGCCAGCTTTCTTCGGGAAATCTGCCACCTCGAGGCGCAGAAAGTGACCTTCCCTGGGG
>DASTBN010000443.1:0-3292 GCA_035712045.1 Pseudonocardiaceae bacterium | reverse complement strand
TGGCCGGGCTGATCCTCAACCGGACCCATCCGGTGCTCGCCGAACTCCCCGCCGCGCGCGCCGAGACCGTAGCCGAGGCACTTGAGCGGCGAGGCGGCGCACCTCTGGCGGCGGCGGTGCTGCGGCTGCACGCCGACCGGGTCGCCCTGGCCGATCGGGAACGCCGCTTGCTGGCCCGCTTCAGCCGTGCCCACCCGGGAGTCGCGGTCACCTCGGTACCCGCGCTCGCCGCTGACGTGCATGACCTGTCCGGCCTTCGGGAGATTGGTCGCGTGGCGACGAAGGCGGCCGACCCACCGGCTTACCGCACCGGATCGAGCATGTGATAGAGCAGCAGCAGCTGGGTGATCGCCAGCGGCTCGCTGCGCTGGCCCTCACCGATCTGCCCCAGCGAGGACGGCAGCTCCGCGTCGGTGTCCAGCTCGGCCCAGATCGCCTTCTCCAGCAGCTGGCTTTCCTCGCGCGGCACGTACCCATGGATGTGCAGCGCGTCCACTGGTGTGCCGTTCTCGTCGCGGGCCAGCTTCAGGTGCATGGCGCGCCGGTCGGCTTCGCGGAAGACGTGGGTCAGGTCGGGGTGGCGGATCGTCGGGCGCAGCGTCAGCTCGGCCGAGAGTGGGGTGTCCGGCGGGTCGTGGCGGGTCGCGATCGGGCCGAAGCGGACCACGATGTCCGCGGCGGAGCGTTGCGGGCGGATGTAAGCCTCGGATTCGGGTTCCCGCTTGTCGAGCTCGGCGAGTACCTGCTCGGGGGTGTACCCGCGCTTGGTGACGTCCCGCTTGACCTTCCAGTCCCGGCGGATGGGCTCTGGCGGGTCGAGGTAGACGGTGATGTCGAAGCACGCCTGCGCCAGCCGGGTGTACAGCGGCAGCAGGCCCTCCACGATGACGAACTCGGTGGGCTCGATCAGCTCGGGCCGGGTGAGCTGGCCGGTGTCGTGGTCATAGACCGGTTTAAGCACCGGCTGGCCGGTGGCCAGCAGCCCCAGGTGCTGCTCCATGATCTGCACGTAGTTGCAGTCCGGGTGCAGCGCGGTGAATGGCAGTCCCTTGCGCTCCTGCCGGTCGTAACGGTGGTAGTCATCCACGCACAGTGAGGTGATCCGGTGCGCGCCCAGCGCGTCCACCAGGCCCTTGGTCAGTGTGGTCTTCCCGGCGGCGCTGTCACCGGCGATCGCGAGCATCACTGGCCGCTTCGCGCTGGACCCGGCGGCGCGCTCCATCCGCAGCAACTTGTCGGGCATAATTCATCCCTTCCTTCACAAGGCCGTATGTGACGGTAAGCAAGCCCACCGGGCCTGGGCGTCCCCTTCTGGAGGGAAAGGCGAGGGGATTAACTCTCCCCTGAAGATCGAATACCGGCCTCGCGGAGTCGTGTCTCATTACACTCAGCTCATGGAAGGCCTGCCGCTTCGCGTGGTGCTGGTCGATGACCACGAAATGGTGCGGACTGGCCTCAAGGCGATGTTAAGCCGGTTCGCCCGGCAGGTCAGGGTGGTCGGTGAAGCCGCTGACGCGGCCACCGCGCGCCGGGTCGTCGCCGGGCTGGACCCCGACATCGTCCTCGCCGACGTGCGGCTGGGCGGGGAGAACGGGCTGGACCTCTGCCGCGATCTCCTGCGGGATTCCCCCAGCCGGCGGGTCGTGCTGCTCACCGTCTACGACGACGAGCAGTACCTGTTCCAGGCCATGCAGGCCGGTGCGGCCGGATACCTGCTCAAACGGATCGACGGCCCGGAGCTGGTGACGCAGCTGCAGCGGGTGCACGCCGGTGGCGTCGTCGTCGATCCCGGCCTGGCCGCCAGAGCGGGCGCCTCCGCTGACCGGCTCCAAGCCGGGGGATACTGGCCCGGTGCGCGCCTGGGCCTCACCCAGCGGGAAAGCGAGGTGCTCTCGCTCATGGCGGCCGGCTCACCCAATCGCGCCATCGCCGCGAAACTGTTCGTGGGCGAGGAAACCGTGAAATCTCATATTCGCGGCATCTACCGCAAACTGGGAGTCACCGACCGTGCCGCCGCCGTGGCCACAGCCCTGCGCGAAGGCCTCTTCCGCTAGCCCTCCTCTCACTGCTCGTGGTCTCGCTGGCGGGTTAAGCCGTCACGAGGGCGGCGGAGTTGGGATGGACGCGGTCGGCGAGGGCCTGCTGGCCGGCCGAAACATGGGCGGGGTCGCCAAGCCAGGCCCGCAGGGCCGGGTCGACCAGGGCGCGGCCGAAGGAGAAGGTCAGCGGCCACGGGGTGTCGTGTTTCTGCATGGCGGCGAGATTGGCCGTGGCCTCCTCGGGGGACTGGCCGCCGGAGAGGAAGGCGACCCCGGCGAGCTCATCGGGCAGCACCGCCTTGAGCGTGGCGACGGTCTGCTCGGCGACCTCTTCGGGGGTCGCCTCCTGGCCTGAGGCTTTACCGGGCACGACCATGTTGGGCTTGAGCACGGTGCCGGCGAAGTCGACGTGAGCCTCCTCCAACGCGGCCATCAAGATCTCCAAGGTCTCCCGGGTCACCTCGGCGCAGCGTTCGATGGTGTGGTCACCGTCCATCAGCACTTCCGGCTCGACGATCGGCACCAGCCAGCCTTCCTGGCACAACGCCGCGTACCGGGCGAGCGCGTGGGCGTTCGCCACCAGCGCGTAGTGGGTCGGCAGGCCCTCGCCGATGGTGATCACCGCGCGCCACTTCGCGAAGCGGGCGCCGCGGGGGACGTAGTAGGCGACCCGCTCCCGCAGGCCGTCCAGCCCCTCGGTGATCTTCTCACCGGGTGACAGAGCGAGCGGTTTCGCGCCGGTGTCGACCTTGATCCCGGGCAGGATGCCCAGGTTGTGCACCGCGAGAGGGAAGGTGTTGCCGTCGCTGAGTTTCTGGTTGAAGGTCTCATCGGAGAGGATCACCCCGCTGATCCCGCTCGCCAGATCCGGTGTGGTGACGAGCATTTCCCGGTATGCCCGCCGATTCTCTTCGGTAACCGCGACGCCGACCTTCTCCAAGCGGGAGGACATGGTGCCGATGCTCTCGTCGGCGGCGAGGATGCCCCGGGGTCGGCTCACCATCGCCTGAGCGGTTCCGTGCAGCGCCTCTTTCATGACCCTCCCTCCGCAGCGACGGGTCCCTCCACGTCGCCCGCATTGACCCTAGACTGTGATCGGCGCGATAGACCACCCGACAGACCACCACTGGCGGGCGAAACGCCTGGTCGGGGCAGCTCTGCCGCAGCAGGCGGGCCGTGCGGGCGCCAGCCGGAGGCCTGCAGGTGCCGGACGAAAAGCCAGGTGGCCGCGCCCGAGTAAGCCCCGAGGACGG
>DASTBN010000442.1:0-3085 GCA_035712045.1 Pseudonocardiaceae bacterium | reverse complement strand
CGTAGGTGCCGCTGCCCCGGTAATCGAGCACGAACACGGCCTCGGCGAAGGATCCCAGGCGGATCTGCAGGTGACCGTAGGCCAGCTCACCGGCACCAGGCCCGGTGAGCGTGATCGTCACCGGTTCTCCGATCCTGGTATCCGGCGGCACGCTCACCACGGTGGCCGCCGCCGCAGAGCTCCAGGCCTGGGCGGCGACCCGGTCGGCGGGAACACCGCCATCGCCCAGCCGGGAATCGGATCGGTCCACCTCTTCGGCGGTGACGCCCTCGGCGGCCTCCACCGTGACCCGCGCGGTACCGGTGGCGGCGGCGCCCTGGTGCAGCCCCCGCAGCCGGCGCAGCGGGGTGAACCGCCAGTCCTCCTCCCGCCCCGTGGGCACCTCGAAGGCGTCCACGTCGTAGGAGGTGAACCGCTGGCCCCGGGAGACCATCGGCACACCGGATTCTGAAAGCCCAGCGCCGTGCGAGTGCTCGGCCAGACCGCGTTCGGCCGGCCGGTTGGTCGTAGCCGTCATGTCAGCCGACGGCTCCTTCCATCTGCAGCTCGATCAGGCGGTTGAGCTCCAGCGCATACTCCATCGGCAGCTCGCGGGCGATCGGCTCGATGAACCCGCGCACGATCATCGCCATCGCCTCGTCCTCGGTCAGGCCGCGGCTCATCAGGTAGAACAACTGATCGTCGCTGATCTTGGAGACGGTAGCCTCGTGCCCCATCGATACGTCGTCCTCGCGGATGTCGACGTAGGGGTAGGTGTCCGAACGGCTGATCTGATCGACCAGCAGGGCGTCGCACTTCACCGTCGATCGGGAGTGGTGGCTGCCCTCGTTGACCTGCACCAGCCCGCGGTAGGAGGTGCGGCCGCCGCCCCGGGCCACCGACTTAGACACGATGGTGCTGGAGGTGTTCGGCGCGGCGTGCACCATCTTCGCCCCAGCGTCCTGATGCTGGCCCTCCCCGGCGCAGGCCACCGAGAGCACCTCGCCCTTGGCGTGCTCACCAATCAGCCATACCGAGGGGTACTTCATGGTGACCTTGGAGCCGAGGTTGCCGTCGATCCACTCCATGGTTGCGCCCTCGGCGGCGGTAGCCCGCTTGGTGACCAGGTTGTAGACGTTGTTCGACCAGTTCTGGATCGTGGTATAGCGGCAGCGGCCGCCCTTCTTGACGATGATCTCCACAACCGCAGAGTGCAGCGAGTCGGACTTGTAGATCGGCGCGGTGCAGCCCTCGACGTAGTGCACGTACGCGCCCTCGTCGACGATGATCAGGGTGCGCTCGAACTGGCCCATGTTCTCGGTGTTGATCCGGAAGTAGGCCTGCAGCGGGATGTCGACGTGCACCCCGGGTGGCACATAGATAAACGACCCGCCGGACCACACCGCGGTGTTCAGCGCGGCGAACTTGTTGTCCCCGGCGGGGATCACGCTGGCGAAGTACTCCCGGAAGATCTCCTCCTGCTCACGCAGGCCGGTGTCGGTGTCCAGGAACAGCACGCCCTGGGCCTCGAGGTCCTCACGGATTTTGTGATACACGACCTCGGATTCGTACTGCGCGGCCACCCCCGCGATCAGGCGGGCTTTCTCCGCCTCGGGGATGCCGAGGCGGTCATAGGTGGCCTTGATGTCCTGGGGCAGGTCCTCCCAGGAGGTGGCCTGCTTCTCCGTGGAGCGGACGAAGTACTTGATGTTGTCGAAGTCGATGCCAGACAGGTCGGCTCCCCAGTGGGGCATCGGCTTGCGCTGGAACAGCCGCAACGCCTTCAGCCGGGTCTCCAGCATCCACTCCGGCTCATTCTTCTTCGCTGAGATGTCACGCACCACAGCCTCGGACAGCCCGCGCTGCGCGCTGGCGCCGGCGAGGTCGGAATCGGCCCAGCCATATTCGTAGCGGCCTAGTCGGGAGAGCGTTTCTTCCTGGCTGAGCGGTGTTCGCACATCCTGCTCAGGGGCGGTCGTCATTCAGACGCCTCCGTCCGGTTCGGTGGTGGTGGAAACAGGGGAACGGTGGTCCCGCGGGCACCCCGTGGCGCCCGGCTGTCGGGAACGTGAGTGGTGCAGACCGCGTCACCACGGGCGATGGTGGCCAGCCGCTGCACATGGACGCCGAGCAAGTCAGCGAAGGCCGCTGTCTCAGCCTCACACAGCTGCGGGAACTCCGCGGCGACGTGCGAGACCGGGCAGTGGTGCTGGCACAGCTGCGCCCCGGCCCCGACATGCTCGGCGGAGGCGGCGTAGCCCTCGCTGCTCAGCGCGACGGCCAGCAGCTGCGCCCGCGAGACCGGATCGGCCGCGGCGACCACCTCGGCCCGGTGCCGGCCGACCAGGTCCATGACCCGGCGCTCGGCGAAAGAGCGGACCGCCTGCTCGCCCTCCCGCTCGGAGAGGAACCGCAGCGCGGCGACGGCCAGATCGTCGTAGGTGTGCTCGAACCGGGCCCGCCCGGCGGCGGTGAGCAGAAACACCTTCGCCGGCCGCCCCCGGCCACGGGGACCGTGGCGTGGCGCCGACCGGAAGCTGGCCTGCCCGTCCGCGAGCAGGGCATCGAGATGACGGCGCACGGCGGCGGCACCGAGCCCCAGCGAGTCGGCGACCTGCGCGGCGGTCACTGGACCGTGCTCCAGCAGCATCCGCGCCACCGCCTCGCGGGTGCCACGATCAGCCCCGGCGTTTTTCACAACGTCCATGTTACGTATTTCCGCCACCGGGGCAACACATGTCGCCCAGAGTGGTTCATGATCCCGGCGCCGTGGTTCGCTGAGGCATGCCCTCCCGGCCCTCCGAGCGCACTCAGCCTCCCGGACGGGAGAGTTGACCGGCTTGTACCGGCTGCTTTTCTCGATCTTGTTTCGGCGTCTCCCGGCGGAGACGGCGCATCGTCTGGGGTTTGGGCTTATTCGCGCGGTGGTGGCGGTTCCGGGGCTGGGCTGGCTGGTGCGCCGCTGGCTACGACCTCGTGATCCCGTGCTGCGGGTCCGCGCGCTGGGGCTCGATCTCCCTGGCCCGCTCGGCCTGGCCGCAGGATTCGACAAGGACGCTCTGGGGCCCGATGCGCTGGGCGCGCTGGGATTCGCCTTCGTGGAGAT
>DASTBN010000441.1:0-4522 GCA_035712045.1 Pseudonocardiaceae bacterium | reverse complement strand
GCCACGACCTGTCTGGGCTGACCGAAGCGCGGCAGCGGGAGGCCATGGTGGCGGCGGCCACCGAGGCCCGGGCCGCTCTCGACCTGCGGGCGGGCCGGCTCATCGCGGCGGTGCTATTCACCCGGGGCGTGGCGGGCCCGCCCCAGCTGCTGCTCACCATCCACCACCTCGCGGTCGACGGCGTGTCCTGGCGCATCCTCCTCGACGACCTGCGCACCGCCTATGAGCAGGCCCGCGCCGGGGCGGCGATCACCCTCCCGGCGGCCGGCACCTCCGCCGCCACCTGGGTGCGCGCGCTGAGTGACCACGTCCAATCCGGGGCGCTGGACGCCGACCTGGACTACTGGACGCGGTGCTCCCAGGACGCGCGGATCGAGCTGCCGGTCGACCGGCACGGCGCGCACACCTCCGGCTCCACCCAGTCAGTGACCGTCCGGCTGGACCGGGTGCACACCGACGCGCTGCTGCGCCAGGTTCCCGAGGTGTACCGCACCCAGATCAACGACGTCCTGCTCAGCGCGCTGGGCCGGGTGCTGAGCGGCTGGAGCACCTCCGAGCGGGTGCTCATCGCCCTGGAGGGTCACGGCCGCGAGGAGATCGCCGCCGGCCGGGCCGGTGATCCGGCTGCCGCGGAGATCGATTTGTCCCGCACCGTGGGCTGGTTCACCACCCAGTTCCCGCTCGCGCTCACCGTCCCGGCGGGCGCCAGCTGGCGCACCGTGCTGACCTCGGTGAAAGAACAGCTCCGTGCCGTCCCGCACCGGGGCCTGAGCTACGGAGCGCTGCGTTACCTCAGCCCGGGGGATAGCGCGCTGAGCGCTGACCCGCCGCCGCAGATCTCGTTCAACTACCACGGCCAGTGGGACCCAGCCGGGCACGAGGGCGCGGCACACTGGACACCAGCGCGCGACACGCCAGGCCTCGGGAGCGATCTCGCCCCCGAGGTGCTCCGCCCCCACCTGGTAGACGTGACCGGGGTGGTGAGTGCCGGGGAGCTGGCCCTGAGCTGGCATTACAGCGATCAGGTGCATGAGCGCGCCACGATCGAGGCGCTGGCTGAGCGGATGGTCGGGGCGCTGCGGGGGATCATCGAGCACTGCGCGTCGCCGGGGGCGGGCGGGCGCACACCGTCGGATTTCCCGCTGGCCCGGCTCAACCAGGCAGGCGTCGACCGGCTGGCGGGGGACGGTCGCTCGGTGGAGGACATTTACCCGCTCACCCCGCTGCAGGCCGGGATCCTGTTCCACAGCCTCGTGGACACGGCCTCCGGGGCCTACCTCGATCAGGTCCGGTTGCTGCTGGATGGCGTCTCCGACGCCCGCGCACTGGGATTGGCGTGCCAGCGGGTCGCGGACCGCACCCCAGCGCTGCGCAGCGCGGTGGCCTGGCACGGGGTCGAGCAGCCGCTGCAGGTGGTGCACCGCCGGTGCAGCGTGCCAACCACCTACCACGACTGGCGTGATCTTCCCCCGCAGCGGCGGGAGGAGGAGCTGGCGCGGGTGGCCGAGGCCGACCGGGCCGCCGGGATGGACCTCACCACCGCGCCGCTGCTGCGGCTGACCATCGCCACGATCACCGACGACCAGGTGCTGCTGATCTGGACGGCGCACCACGTGGTGCTCGATGGGTGGAGCCTTGCGGCGATATTCACCGAGGTCCAGGAGCAGTACGCGGCGATCGTCGGGAACCGGCCGGCGGAGCTGATCACACGACGGCCATTCCAGGACTACCTGGGCTGGCTCGCCGCCCAGGACGAGCGGCAGGCGCATGAGCACTGGCGCGGCGTGCTGGCCGGGTTCACCGCGCCCACCACGCTGCCCTACGACCGCCAGCCCCGGGAAGCGCACCGCGCCGAGTCCGCCGAAACGGTCCGGGTGGAGCTCTCTGCGGCCGAATCGGCGCGGCTGGCCCGCGTCGCGCAGCGCGGTGGCCTGACCTCGAACACGATCGTGCAAGGCGCCTGGGCGGTGCTGCTGTCCCGGTACAGCCGGGAATCCGACGTGCTGTTCGGCACCACCGTCTCCGGGCGGCCAGCGGAGCTGCCGGATGTGGAGTCGATGGTCGGCATGTTCATCAACACCGTGCCGACCCGGGTGCGTGTGGACCGCGACGCGACCGTCCTGGACTGGCTGCGGGAGCTGCAGGCTGGCCAGGCCCAGTCCCGCACGTTCGATTTCGTGGCACTGGCCCAGCTGCGGGCGCTCAGCGACCTGCCCGCGGGAGTCAGCCTGTTCGACTCCATGATCGTGTTTGAGAACTATCCGTTCGAGACACCCGCCGACGACGACCCGGGCCCGCGGATCCGCGAGGTCCAGGCCCGGGACACCACCAGCTTCCCGCTCAGCCTGCGCGCCTACCTGGCCGGGCGGCTGGGCATCGAACTGGGTTACGACCCCCGGCTGTTCGACGAGACCACCATCACGGCCATGGCCGCCCGGCTGCGCATGCTGCTCACCGGCATCGCCAGCGACCCGGATCAGCCGGTGGCCGGGCTGCCGTGGATGTCCGAGGGGGAGCGGCACCAGGTCCTGGTGGGCTGGAACGACACCACCATCGAGGTGCCGGGGGGCAGCCTCGTGCCACTGTTCCAGGAACAGGCGCGGCGGACCCCGGACGCGCCCGCGGTCCGCTGCGGCGCGGTCCAGTTGTCGTACGCGGAATTGGACGAGCGATCCACCCAGCTGGCGCGGGTACTCACCGGGCGGGGCGCGGGCGCTGAGCGGTTCGTCGCCCTGATGCTGCCCCGCTCAGCGGAGATGATCGTCGCGATCCTGGCGGTCTGGAAGGCGGGCGCGGCCTATCTTCCGATCGACCCGGCCTACCCGGCGGAGCGGATCGCGTTCATGCTCTCCGACACCCGCCCGGTGCTGGTGGTGACCACCACTGAGGTCGAGCGCCTGCTCCCGGCGGCGGGCCTGCCCGTCCTGCGCCTGGACGACCTCCCCGCAGACGACGCAGCCGACGGTGGTCTGATCGCCGACGGCGCCGGCGGTGAGCTCCCTGATCTCGCACGGGCCGGCGCGCACGCCGCGTACGTGATCTACACCTCCGGCTCGACCGGGCGCCCCAAAGGTGTCGTCATCGACGCGCACAGTGTCGTGGACCTGGCGATGTGGGCCTCGGCGGAGCTCGGCCCAGCGGCCCTGTCCCACGTCCTCGCGGCGACCTCCCTGAATTTCGACGTCTCCGTCTTCGAGATCGTCTCCCCCCTGGTGGCCGGCGGCTGCGTGCACGTCATCCCCGACCTCCTCGCCCTCCCCGCGGGGGAAACCGTGAGCCTGATGTGCGCGGTGCCCTCCGCGCTGAGCCAGGTGGTGGCCCAAGGGAATATCACGCAGGGAAGCGTCACCATGAGCGCGGATACGGTGGCGCTGGCGGGTGAGGCGCTGACCGCGCGGGCGGCCCGCGACATCGCCGCAGCGATGTCGTGCCGGCGGATCGCCAACATCTACGGGCCCACCGAGGCGACCGTCTACGCCGCCGCGTGGTATAGCGACGCGCACGACCTCGGCGATCAGGCGCCGCCGATCGGCCGGCCGATCAGCAACACCCAGACCTACGGGCTGGACGTCACCCTGCGGCCAGTGCCCCCAGGCGTGCCCGGGGAGCTCTACCTCGCTGGCCGCGGCCTGGCCCGGGGCTACCACGACCGTCCCGGGCTGACCGCGCAGCGGTTCATCGCCAACCCGTTCGGTGCGCGCGGCTCGCGGATGTACCGGACCGGGGACATCGTCCGCTGGAGTACCACCGGTGAACTCGAGTACCTCGGGCGGGCCGATCACCAGGTGAAGATCCGCGGGTTCCGCGTCGAGCTCGGTGAGATCGAGACCGTGCTCACCGAGCACCCCGGGGTCAGCGAAACCGTGGTGATCGCGCGGAAGGAGGATGGCACCCACCGGCTGGTGGCCTATGTCGTCCCTGCCCCGGGGCACGCCCCGGCCCCCTCCGAGCTGCGGGCATTCCTCGGCGCGCGGCTGCCGGACTATCTGGTGCCCGCCGGGTTCGTCCCGCTGGAGGCCATGCCGCTGAACGCCAACGGGAAACTGGATCGCCGCGCCCTGCCCGCCCCCGACTGGGATACCGCCGCCACCGCTGAGTACCAGGCCCCGCGCACCGACGCCGAGCGGCGGGTCGCGGGAATCTGGGCCGAGGTGCTGAGAGTCGAACGGGTCGGGGCCGAGGACAACTTCTTCGACCTCGGCGGGGATTCGATCCTGAGCATCCGGATCGCCTCCCGGCTGCGGGCCGAGTTCGGGGTGGACTTCTCACCGCGTGCGGTGTTCACCCACGCCACCGTCGCTGAACTCGCCGCCGTGATACCCACCAGCTCAGTGCTGGCCGTCTCGCCGATCCCGGCTGTGCCCCGGGACGGTGACCTGGTGCTGTCGTTCGCGCAGCAACGGCTGTGGTTCCTGCACGAATTCGACCCCGAGAGCACCGAGTACGCCACCCGGATCGGGCTGCGGCTACGCGGCGTGCTGGACATTGGCGCGCTGCGCGCGGCGTTCACCGGGCTCGTGGC
>DASTBN010000440.1:0-5079 GCA_035712045.1 Pseudonocardiaceae bacterium | reverse complement strand
GAACAGGGTCCGGGCGGGCGGGTCGGAGATCGAGGGGTAGGTCAGGCCGAAGTCGCGGGCGAAATCGGCACCAGCGGAACGACCATCCCGCACGTCGATGCCGAGGAACCGCACGCCCTGGCCCGATGTCGCGGCGGCGACCCGTACGAGCTCCGGGACCTCAGCCCGGCACGGCCCGCACCATGAGCCCCAGACGTTGAGGACCACGACCTGACCGGCGTAGCGGCTCAGCGAGATCGTCGTCCCGGGCTCGGTGAGGCTCTCCCCCGACATCTCCCCCGCGCTGCCGCGGCTGGCCGGGGGATCATAGAAGATCTCGGTCTTCCCGCCGGGTGAGACGAACTCGAAGGTGCCGCCGCGGGCTACCGCGTCCTTGCCCGTGGCACAGCTGGCCGCCAGGCACCCAGCCATCACGGTAGCCACCGCCAGCCGGGCGACACGCCCCCGGGCCCGCTCCCCCTGTCTCATGTCTGGGGCCTCAGGTGCCGCTCGCCGGCTGGCTGTAGACGACGTCGACCAGCACCTCACCAGCGAACACCAGGCTGGTCAGCGACGCCACCGCGCACTGCCGCCGCCGCGGGTCATGCCAGAGCCGGCGCCGGGCCAGATGCCGCCGCAGCGTCCAGATCGGCAGCTGGTGGGACACGCACACCGCCTCGTGACCGAGCGCCCGGGCCCGGGCCCGGTGCACGGCCGCGAGCATCCGGTCCGCGATGTCCCGGTACGGCTCACCCCAGGACGGCCGGAACGGGTTGCGCAGCGTGGGCCAGGTCCGGGGGTCGCGCAGCGCTCCGTCGCCGACGGAGACCCGGCTGCCCTCGAACACGTTGCCCGCTTCGATCAGGCCCTCGTCGGTGACCAGATCCAGTCCATGAACGGCGGCGATCGGCGCCGCCGTCTGCTGCGCGCGCAGCAGCGGGGAGGCGGCCACGTGCACCACATCGTGGGAACCCAGGTGGGCGGCGACCCGCTCGGCTTGGCGGGCACCGAGGTCGGAGAGCCGGAAACCAGGCAGGCGGCCGTAGAGGATCCGCTGCGGGTTGTGTACCTCGCCGTGCCGCAGCAGATGCACCACGGTGCGGCTCATGACGGCTCCGGCGCGCGGGCCGCGGCCCGGGCGGCGGCGGGCAGCGCCGCAGCGATCACCTCGAAGGCCGCGTCGTCCAGCGCGGCGCTGACGAACCAGGCCTCGAAGGCGCTCGGCGGGGCGTACACGCCGCGCTCGAGCAGCGCGTGGAAGAAGGCCGGGAAGCGCCAGGTCTCGGTGGCTTGCACACCGGAGAAGTCACGCACTGAACCGGCGCCGGTGAACAGGACGCTCAGCAGCGAGCCCGCGCGCTGCACGAGGTGCGGCAGGCCCGCCTCGTCCAGCGCCTCATCCAGCAGCCCGGCCAGCTGGGTGGCGGCGTCATCCAGCCGGGCATAGACCCCGGAGTCCGCGGCCCGGAGCGTGGCCAGCCCGGCGGCCACCGCCACCGGGTTCCCGGACAGGGTGCCCGCCTGATACACCGGCCCGGCCGGAGCCAGGTACGCCATCAGTGTCGCGGTGCCACCGAAGGCCGCCGCCGGCAGGCCGCCGGACATCACCTTGCCGAAGGTGTACAAGTCTGCGGGCACCCCTTCGAGCCCGAACCACCCGGCGGGTGAGACCCGGAACCCGGTCATCACCTCATCCAGGATCAGCAGGGCGCCGTGCGCGTGGCACAGCTCGCGCAGCGCGGCGTTGAATCCGGGATCGGGGGGCACCGCGCCCATGTTCCCGGCGGCTGCCTCGGCGATGACGGCGGCGATCGCCTCTCCCCGTTCGGCGAACAGCGCCCGCACCGCGCTCAGGTCGTTGTAAGGCAGCACCACGGTGTCCGCGGCTTGCGCCCCGGTGACACCGGGGCTGGAGGGCAGCCCGAAGGTGGCCACCCCGGAGCCGGCGGCGACCAGCAGCGCGTCGACGTGCCCGTGGTAGTGCCCGGCGAACTTGACCACGCCGCTGCGCCCGGTGATGCCCCGGGCCAGCCGGATGGCGCTCATAGTCGCCTCGGTGCCGGAATTGACCAGCCGGACCTGCTCCACCGGCGCGACCCGGCGCACGATCTCCTCGGCGAGCTCGATCTCCCCGGTGGTGGGCGTGCCAAAGGACAGCCCCCGCGTGGCGGCCGCGCGCACCGCGTCGACCACCGCAGGGTGCGCGTGGCCCAGGATCATCGGCCCCCACGATGCGACCAGATCGACGTAGCGGTTGCCATCGGCGTCCCACAGGTAGGGCCCCGACGCGCGCACCATGAACCGCGGCGTGCCGCCGACCGCGCGGAATGCCCGTACGGGCGAGTTCACCCCGCCGGGGATCACCGCACTGGCGCGGTCATACAGCTGACCCGATTCAGCGAAGCTCGCGCGGGCCATCAGAATCCGGCTGGGCGGGGCTGGAACCAGGTGTTGGCCGCAGGGAGGTACATGTACACGATCGCCCCAATGACCAGCGCGAGCTGGATCAGCCCCAGCACCAGCTCAAGACCCCGGGTGCTGGGCAGGCTGATCAGCTCACCCGCGATGGTCATAGCACCGAACACGGTCAGCACGATCCGGGCCCAGTCGCGCCCCCCACGCATGAGGAACGCGAAGACGGTCTCAAGGACAAGGAATAGCAGTCTGATCAGGAAAAACACGCCGATCACGATCGTCATGATGCGCTCGAACGTCGCCGGATCCATCTCTGGTCTTTGGGAGAGCATCTGCTGAATAGCCTGATCCCGTATCTCCCGGACTTGCAGGGAAGATACGACGAACCCGAGTGCACCGAGCACGACCGCAGAGATCCAGAGCCAGAACGAGACCCCGACTTCTCCAGGTCGGCTTTCTGCCCGCAGCGGAGGAACCGTCACACCCGAGACGATAGCGCCCGGTAAGCCGGAAAGCGCTCAGCGTCGCGTGATGTCGATCAGCAGGATGCCCGCGAGGGTGACGGCGCCGGTGGCGCCCGCCCACCAGACGCCCTCGATGCGGCTCATGGCGACGCCGCGGCGCACCGTCACGATCACGCCGCGATGCCAGCACCACCACGCCAGCCCGGCCAGCACCACGGCCGCCACCGCCTCGGCCGCGACCCGCACCCGGCGGCGGGCCGGCATCAGATCTGCCGGCGGCGCGGTCGGAACCACTCGTTCACCGGCGGCAGGTACATCATCGCGATCGCGCCCGCGAGCAGCAGAATCTGGAACAGCAGCTGCGGCTCAGTGCCGAATCGATGGATCATGAATGGGATGCCCAGGATGCCGACCACGGTGAGCAGTATTCGCGCCCAGTTGCGTCCCCCACGCATGAGCAGGGCGCAGGTGAAGCTCGCCACGACAAACAGCATCCCAGTCACAACCAGGCCTGCTACCACGGCGTCCGCCAGCTTTTCGATCGTCGCCTGGTCCATGGCGGGGTACTTCGCGGCCACCGCGCTGATCGCGTCGGCCCGGTTCCGGTCACGCTGGATGAGGCCGATCACAGCGTTGACCGCGCCGATCGCCAGATAGGTGACCCAGAGCCAGAAGGAAACCTCGACGCCGTTCGGCCTGGGCGCCCGGGCGGGGAGCATCGGCGGAGGGTAGGTACCCGTGGGTGGTGGCGGGGGCGGTGCCGGGTTGGCGGGCGGCTGGCTCATCGTCATGCTGGATCACGGTAGCCATGCACGATCTGGAACCGCGAGCGGACGCGCTGTGCTCAACGTAACCAGCCCGCTGCCCGCACCGCCCAATATGTCAGCACCAGATCAGCACCCGCCCGGCGGATCGAGGTCAGCGTCTCGAGCACCGCGCGCCGCCGGTCCAGCCAGCCCTGGGCTACCGCCGCTTCCACCATCGAGTACTCACCGGACACCTGGTACGCGGCGACCGGGACATCCGAGATCCCGGCTACCGCGCCCAGCACGTCCAGGTAGCACATCGCGGGTTTGACGAGCACGATATCGGCGCCCTCGGCGAGATCCAGGGTCGTCTCACGCAGCGCTTCCCGGGCATTCGCCGGGTCCTGCTGGTAGGCCATCCGGTCCCCGGTGAGCTGGGATTCGACCGCGTCCCGGAAGGGCCCGTAGAACGCCGAGGCGTACTTGGCGCTGTATGCCAGGATCCCGACGTCCTGATGACCGGCGCCGTCCAGCGCGTCCCGGACGACCCCGACCTGGCCATCCATCATCCCGGACAGGCCCACCAGGTGCGCCCCGGCCCGTGCCTGCGCGATCGCCATCCGCGCGTAGGCCTCCAGGGTGGCGTCGTTGTCCACCCGCCCGGCCGCGTCGAGCAGCCCGCAGTGCCCATGATCGGTGAACTCGTCCAGGCAGGTGTCCGCCATGATCACGATATCGTCACCGACCTCGGCGCGCACGTCGCGCAAGGCCGTGTTGAGCACCCCGTCCGGATCGGTCCCGCCGGATCCGGTGGCGTCCCGGGTGGCGGGCACCCCGAACAGCATGATCCCGCCCAGTCCGGCGGCCACCGCGTCGGCGGCGGCCTTGCGCAGCGAGTCCCGGGTGTGCTGCACCACCCCAGGCATCGAGCCAATCGGCACCGGCTCGCGAGCACCCTCCCTCACAAAGACAGGCAGCACCAGCTGCCGCGCCGCCACCGACGTCTCCCGCACCAGCCCCCGCACAGCAGCCGTCCCCCGCAGCCGACGAGGCCGACTCCCCGGATACATCACTTCACCCCCTTATCGCGTTCTGGATGCAGAACGCGGAAATCAGACCCCGGATAACCGCAGTCCGCATCCAGAACGCGGTTCAGCGGCGGCGGGTTTTGGCTTTGCGGGGCGGGGGGAGGGCGCCAGCGGCGCGCAATTGCGTGGCGTGGGCGGCCAGGGCGTCGACCAGGGGAGCGATCTGGGCTACCTCGGGCTGGACGTCTACGCGGAGGCCGAACTCGACCGCTGTCTCCGCTGTGGCGGGGCCTATGCAGGCGACGATCGTGCGGGCATGGGGTTTGCCGGCGATGCCTACCAGGTTGCGCACGGTGGAGGAGGAAGTGAAGCAGACCGCGTCGAAACCACCCGTCTTGATCATCTCGCGGGTTTCGGCGGGGGGCGGGGCGGCCCGGACGGTGCGGT
>DASTBN010000439.1:0-5817 GCA_035712045.1 Pseudonocardiaceae bacterium | reverse complement strand
AAGGGCGGTTTCCAGGGCCCGCTCCGCGGCCGCGAAGTCTCCCCGGTGCAGGCCCGCCCATCCCACGGTGGCGTGGTACCAGGCGATGAAGTACGGGTGGCCCAGACGCTCGGCGACCCGGCGGAGTTCGCCCAGCGCGGGAGCGAGCCCGTGGTAGTCGTCCTGGAACATCCAGGAGACCGTCACCAGCTTCCACCCGGCGCCGATGACCCAGTTGTCTCCGAGTTTCTGGCCCAGGGCGATGCTCCGCTGGAGAAGCGCGCGGCCCTGCTCCGGTTCCGGGCGCAGCCAGGCGGTCACCAGCCCGTTGATGTTCAGGGCCCGGCCCATCGCCCATTCGTCGCCGAGCGCCTCGGCCATCTCCAATGCCCGGGGGGCGTATCGCAGCGCCGCCTCGAAGTCGCCGCCGTAGAGCGCCACGTGGGCGGCTCCCCACAGCGCCCGGGCCCGAAGCGATGAGGGGCCTTCGTCGCGGGCCAGGGCCTGGGCGAACCACCGGCCTCCCGCTTGGAGGTGGGAGTGCCACTCATAGAAGAGGGTGAGGGCGGTGACCAGGCGCAGGAACGGTTCGCAGGCCCCGGTCGCGTCACACCACCGCGCGGCGGCTTGGAGGTTGTCCCGCTCCCGCTCGAGGCGGTTGAGCCACGCGACGCCGTTGGCCAGAACCAACTCCGGCTCGGCCCGTTCCGCCAGGGCGAGGAAGTAATCCCGATGGCGTTGCTGGGTCACCTCGCTCTCCCCGGCGTCCACCAGGCGCCCCCGGGCGAAGAACCGGATCGTCTCGAGCAGGCCGTAACGACCCTCCGCCGGGCCCACGTCAGCCTGAACGAGGGACTTGTCCACCAAACGGGAGAGAACCTCCAGTACCGCGTAGCGGTCCACGATCTCGTCGGCGCACACGCTCTCGGCCGCATGGAGGGTGAAACCGCCGGCGAACACCGACAGCCGGCGCAGCAGTGCCCGCTCGGCGTCATTGAGCAGATCTTGGCTCCACGCCATTGAGGTCTCCAGCGTCTGCTGGCGGGGCATCACGGTCCGGCCCCCGCCGGTGAGCAGGCGGAACCGGTCGTCGAGAGCCGCCGCGATCCCGGCCGGGGGCATCATGCGAACCCGGGCAGCGGCCAGTTCAATAGCCAGGGGCAGGCCATCGAGGCGCCGGCAGATCTGCCTCACCACCGCGGCGTCGGCCCCTTCGGCGGTGAATCCCGGCCGGGCGAGAGCGGCCCGCTCCACGAATAACCGGGCTCCGGTCTCCTCATCGAGTGAGGGCACCCGCCAGGTCAGTTCTCCCGGGATCCCAAGCGGCTCCCGGCTCGTCGTGATGAACCGCAGCGCCGGTGCCGCCCTCAGGAGGGCTTCGACCAGACGGGCGCAGGGTTCGAGGACATGTTCGCAATTATCGAGGATCACCAGGGCATCGAGGCCGGCCAGCTGCTCGCTCAGCGTGTCGAGGACCGGGCGGCCCGCCTCTTCCACCAGCCCGAAGGTGCGGGCCACGATGTAGGGCACGCCGTCGGCCGCCGCCACCGGCGCCAGCTCGATCCACCACACCCCATCCGGGTGGCGCTCCGCGACGTCCGCGACAGCGTGCAGCGCGAGGCGGGTTTTGCCGCAGCCCCCGGCCCCGGTGAGGGTCACCAGCCGCGCCGCCGCGAACGCCTGGCCCAGCTCAGCCAGCTCAGCGTCCCGTCCCACGAACGAGGTGAGCTGACTCGGGAGGTTATTGACGACGGCATTGAGAGAGCGCGGCGGCGGGAAATCATTCATCAAATCGGGATGGCACACCTGCCACACCCGCTCCGGCTGACTAAGGTCCTTGAGCCGGTGAGCGCCGAGATCGCGCAAGGTTACCCCGTCCGGGAGACGATCAGCGACCAGATCGCGGGTGACACCGGAGAGCACGGTCTGCCCGCCATGGGCGGCGGCGCGCAGCCGGGCGCAGCGAATGACCGCCCGCCCGCAGTAATTGTTATCGCCCCGCAGCTGCGCCTGCCCCGTGTGCAACGCCAGCCGGATCCGCAGCGCCTGGCCACCGGGCCACGGTTCCATGGCGAAAGCACGCTGCGCGTCCAGTGCCGCGGCTAGCGCGTCCGAGGGCCGGGCGAACACACCCATCACGCTGTCGCCCTCGCCCTGTTCCACCGGCCGTACTCCACCGTGGAGCGCGATCGTCGCGCCGAGCAGCTCATAATGACGGGCGATAGCCGCCCCCATCGCCTCCTCGTCACCCTCCCAGAGCCGAGTCGATCCCTCAACGTCGCTCAACAGGAAGGTGACCACCCCAGCCGGGAAAGAACGAGCGCCTACCGGGGACACCCCAGAGACGTCATCATTCACAGCCGATGATGATACTGACGGGTAATCCCCCGTGTTCGCCATGACGTCATGCTCCGCGACAGACATGGTCAGAACATCTGCCAGATGGCAGAGGCGCGGTCCGGTCGGGACTGTTACGGGGGCGGAGAGCAAGATCGGGCAGGCTGGGTCGACGCGTGGTCGCTCTCATCGAGGGTATCTGTACCGGGCGATCGACCAGTACAGCCAGGTCATCGACGTTGTGGTGCCGCGGAATCGGGATGTGGCGACCACTCGCCGGTTTTTCACCCGCGCACTTGAGCACGGCCCGCGCCCGGGCGAGGTGACCGCTGACCGGGTACCGGCCTATCCGTGAGTGGCCGATGAGTTGCTGCCTGCCGCGTGGCACACCACCGAGCAGTACGCGAACAACCCGTCGAAGCAGATCACGGCCGCCTGAAGTCCCGGCTGAGGCCAATGCGCGGGCTCAAACGACTGCGTTCAGCGGTCTCGGATCAAGATTTGAACTGCGCAGCATGATCGCCAAAGTCCATGATCAGATTACGTGCTTGTTGGCGGATCCAGTTGCGGTGAGATGTGCGGTGACGCCAAGGATATGTACCCGGCGGTGAACGTGTTCGATGACCGGAAAGAGGTACAGCCTGGTGAGGAGCACGGTGTCGCAGTGGGAGAAGCCGCGAGCGAGAAGTCCGTGTGCTTGGTCGCGCGAGAACTCGATCCAGCGCGCTGAGAAAGACGCGGTCTGCCCAGGATGATCGAGGACGGCCGGCGCAAGACGTTCACCTGCTGGCGCAGCACCATGATCACCGCGGTCTTGGACGCCTCCGACCGCGTGAAGAGCGCGATCCAGGCGCTGAGCTGATAGAAGATCACGCACACCAGCCGCAACGTCACGGACGTCGATCATGCCGGACGGAGCCGGATTTACATCCCCGCGGGTCAGCGATGTGGCCGAATATCGGGCACCCACAGGAACGTTCCCGCTCCTGAGGGTCCGTCGCTCACCTCGTGGCCACCGATAGCCCGGATATATGCCATCTGGTAGATGTACCTCCTGCCACACGGCCATACGGTCATGTCAGCAAAAAATGCCGGCCTACGCGGAACTCGCTTCGGCGTTTTCGCTATACGTCCAGCCGAAAAGACAATCCCGCTAGGGGAACTGCCATGATCACTCGGCGACACCTGGCCCTACTAGAGCTTTCTCGTCCTCCCAACCCCGGAAGGGGCGCACCGCCTGGCTCAGTGGTAACCGCACGTAAATAGGCAACTGGATCGCTGATCGTGCCGACTGACGCCCACCCGGAAGTGGGCGTTAAATTGGTGTTGCGCCAGGGATCACGCTAACCGTAAACGGGCATATCCCGCCTCCTTCGGATTTGTCTTCATGGATTTTGGTCGCGACGGGCGAGGGGCTAACCGGACCAGCTAAGAGCTCAATCTCCGGATCATTGGCACGGTCATCGGCGATGCGACCGGACAGTGATCCATTCACGGTTCATCACTGGGCGCGCGAGGCCAAACACTCAGCCCAACGTGAATGAAAGGAATTCCCGTCAATACTGCGGGTACATTTGTGCCTTTCCCCGCGCCGGATCCGAGGTCACCACTCCGTACTGACTGGCCGGTTTATCGGATCGGCCAGGTCACGATACGCGCAATGCCTTGGTCAACACAGCGGGACGGATAGCCCGTCCCCTCTGCCACGATAAGGAATCAGCCATGAACCACAACATTGCCCGGGCCCTGGCTGCCAGCGTGCTGGCCGGGATCGCCCTATTCACACTCACTGGACCCGCCCTAGCCGCCGGGCCCAGTCAGGTCGACCAGCAGTCCATCCAGGCTATCCTCGACAAGCACAACAAGGCCCGTGACGAGGTCAAGGTCACGCACCTGACGTGGGATGAAAGCCTCGCCAGCGACGCGCAGGCCTGGGCGGACACGCTCGCCAGTAAGGGCGGCAAGCTAGAGCACAACCCTGACCAACTTAACCACAGCAATGAGGGCGAGAACCTGGCATCCTCCACCTCCGAGTCCGCGTCCCCGGCCAGCGGCGTCGACCTTTGGTACGCCGAGAAGCCGCTCTTCGACGCCGCACCGAACAAGACTGCCTTCAACGACAGCGACCAGAGCTGGAAGAAGTGGGGCCATTACACCCAGATGGTGTGGTCCACCACCACCAAGATCGGCTGTGGCACCGCGACCGGCTCCTTCGGCCGCGTCACGTCGTGCCGCTACCGCGCTAAGGGCAACATCGACGGGCAGCTCGCCTTTCCCGCGAACAGCACCACCCCCGGGACCACTCCGAGCGGGATGAACCCGGCGGCCTGCGCGTACAACCCAGGCGGGCGCGGCGGCTACGGCAGCGACGTGGACAAGCTCGCGCTCGACCAGCGCGACTGGGAAATCGACCTGGCGAACGCGATCAACGCCTACCGGGCGCAGGACGGCCTGCCGGCCCTGCGGTACTCGCGGACCCTCGCGCGTCCGGCCATGTGGGCCAGCCTCGACGCCTACAACCGCGGCTTCTACCCATCCAACGGCATCGACTCCCGGGGCATGGACATCCCGGGCCGGGTGAAGTACTGCTCGGGCTACACCGGGTACCTCGGTGAGGTGAGCTACTACGCCAAGGACGTGAACGCCGCCAAGTGGCAGCGCGCGCTGGACTTCTGGAAACAGAACCCGCAGGCCAACCACTGGCTGCTGGATCCCAAGAGCACGGTCTCCGCGGTGGCCATGTCCTACGGAGGCAACGACACCGACCGCGTTCCGGCGTACTACGTCGTGAACTTCGGCGACCACTGATCGTCGATCCACCACGCCCGATGGCCGTGTCGACAGCCGAGGCGGCCACCGGGCAGCGATTCGCCTGTGGGATTCTGCTGCCTGATTCTGCGACGCGCTGATCACGTCCCACGATGTTGATCTGTGTTGATGGGCGATGCCCGGGTGCGTCGTCTCCGGAGCCCGAGGCCCGACATCGGGCGGGACACCAGCTGCCAGTGCGGCCGCACGATGCCACCGCTTGACCGCGCCGTGCAAGGGCGCCAAACCCCGCGCCCCTGAGCGCGGTGAACGCCGGGCCTGAGCGGCTTACGGATGCGTCATGGCCGGGTCGCATTCGTAGCTGGCCAAGTCGGTGAGATCCGGCAGACCCAGCGGCAGAGCTCCCTTCGGCGGCGCCAGAGGAAAGAGCGATGACAGTTCCGCCGCATCGGCTAGCGTCTCCCGCCAAGTTACCGACGGCACCGGCTGGAGAAATCCACTCTGCTGCGGCTGATTGCGGGCGAGCTGACGCCGACCCGGGGGTCGGTGACCACAGTGGGATCGCTGGGTCATCTCCCGCAACAGATCACTCTCCAGGCGGGACTGCCGGTCGAGCAGGTGCTCGGCGTCGCCCGGGCGCGCGCCGCGCTGGCTGCCATTGAGGCCGGTGACCCCAGTGCGCAGCACCTCGCCGCCCTCGGCGAGCAGTGGGATGAAGATGTGGGAGAACAA
>DASTBN010000438.1:0-4427 GCA_035712045.1 Pseudonocardiaceae bacterium | reverse complement strand
GTGCAGAAGCGGGCGGTTCAGGTGGCCAGGGAGAACGCCAAGCCGATCATTGTGGCCACCCAGATGCTGGATTCGATGATCGGGAACGCGCGGCCGACCCGGGCCGAGGCCTCGGATGTGGCCAACGCGGTACTCGATGGTGCCGATGCGGTGATGCTCTCCGGGGAGACCAGCGTCGGGCGCTATCCGATCGAATCGGTGCGAACCATGAGCCGCATCATCGAAGCTGTCGAGCTGGGTTCGCCGCACGTCCCGCCGCTCAACCACGTGCCCCGCACCAAACGAGGTGTGCTGTCCTACGCGGCCCGCAACATAGGGGAGCAACTGGAGGCCAAGGCGCTGGTGGCGTTCACCCAGTCCGGCGACACCATCCGTCGGCTGGCCCGGCTGCACACTCACCTGCCGCTGCTTGCTTTCACTCCGGAGCCTCCCGTGCGCAGCCAGCTGGCGCTGACCTGGGGCACCGAAACCTTCCTGGTGCCCAGGGTCGAGACCACTGACGCGATGGTCCGTCAGGTGGACCAGGCGATGCTCTCGATTGGGCGTTACCAGCGTGGTGACCTGGTGGTGATCGTGGCTGGCTCGCCTCCTGGCACGGTGGGCTCCACCAACCTCATCCGGGTACACCGCCTGGGTGAGGAAGATCTTGGATGACCCTGAAGGACGCCGCCGGGGACAATTGGATCGATGTTCCCGGGGCGTCTGATGGGGTATTCCGGGCCAGTGGAGAACCGGTTTGTCCCTGAGCTGCGGTGGCAGCTTCAGCAGTGTGCCGCAGTATCTGCGGAAACGGGCCCGATGTTGCCCGAACGGTCCACTGCCTTGACGGTGTAGTGGTAGTCCGCGCCAAGCCGATCCGGAGTGTCCGCAAAGGATGTCCCGGTCACGGTGGCGATCAGCTGGTAGCCGCCCCCGGCCCGTAGCTGCGTCGGAGCTGCGGGCGGGGTGATCTGCTGGCCGGGCCTGGCTAGCATCACCTGCGCGGTCATCGGCGGAATCGTGGCGGCGAGCGCCCCGGTAGTGGTCGTCGCCGCCGTGGCCCCCTGCCCTATCGCCGGAACGAAGTCGACGCCGTCCCGGACCACTGTGGCGGTGGGCACGTGCACCATTCGCTTCGTCGCACTTCGGTTGATCAGCACAATCGCGACGTCATCTACGGTGCGCATCGCGTACGCGAGCGTTCGCGCCTGGTCATCCGCCAGCAGGTAGTGCGCGTCGCCATAGCGGAAGACCGGGCGAGACTTTCGCAGCGCGATTAAAGCGGAGTAAAAACCGAGCAGATCGTGATCTCCACCGGCACAGGAGTCGTTGCCCACTGAGCACCCAGCCGTGCTGGTCCAAGGGAACGTCCGCCGGTCGTCCGGATCGCCTGATCCGGTCAGCCCAACTTCGTCGCCGTAGTAGATGCTCGGCATCCCGGGCAAGGTGAACTGGATGGTGACGGCCACCTTTTCCGCTGCGATGCCGGCTGCCACATCGGCGGCGTTGAACTCGCGGTCCTCGCGGTTGTACTGGCCAGGTGTCAGTATCCACCGCAGTCGTGCCGTGTCGTGAGAACCGAGCAGGTTCATGAACGTGCGGTATGTGCCGTCTGGGTAGTCCTGCCGGATCGAGCGCAGGGCCGCGACGAACTGCGACACCCGCACGTTCGGATCGCCAGCACCAGGGAATCCCTTGATGTCATCCACGGCACCCAGCAGCGACAATACGGCCGCACGAAACCGGTATCCCATCGAGGTGTCGGCCTGGTCACCGTTGGTGAGCTTCATATTTTCGGAGAATTGCCAGCCCTCCCCGACCAGCGGCGCGTCCGTTTTCATTGCTTTGACCACGGTGCGGAACAGCTGCCAGTAGGCCGATGGGAACGATTCGTCCTGCATCGAGTCCAGCCGGAAGCCGTCGACTCCGAACTCGAGCCACCGATGCGTGATGGAATTCTGACCGCGGTAGAACTAATCAGCGACCGGGGCGAAGGCTTCGGCCGGATGGCCCAGATCTCTCTCGCGGAACAGCGGCAGTGTATCGACCATCCCACCCCAGCCATCGTAGGTCGCGGACGTGCCGGGCACCTCGCCCGCACACGGCCCGGCAGTACCTGCGGGCAGAGGGCGGAAGGTGAACCACAAGCGGTAGGCCGATTTCGGATCCTCGCAGGCACCAACCGCAGGATAGCGGTGGTAGCGATCGAAGTACGGGCTGTCTGATGAGGACGGATCGAAGGGCAGGTCCAGGATGACCTTGATGCCGCGCTGGTGCGCCTGACTCAGCAGGGTGGCCAGCCCGGCGTCTCCACCGAATGCCGGATCGACATGGGTGAAATCTTCCACATCATAGGCGTGATTGGATTTGCTGGCGAAGACGGGCGTCAGGTAGATCATCGTGACACCAAGCTTCTGCAGGTACGGCAGCTTCTGCGCGACGCCTTGGAGATCGCCGCCGAAGTAGTCCCGTCCGAGAGCCTGCTCGGCGCAGGGAGTCGACGGGTTCACGTAGTCCCGGCAGCCGCCCTCGGGTAGCTGAGTCCACGCGCGCCGCGTCACCTGGGCGTCCTGCTCCGACCGCGCGGAGCTGGTCGGCGCGGGATAGTCGTAGCGCGGCCGGGTCACCGAGATGTCGTTGGAGATGTCGCCATTGGCGAACCGGTCCGGCATGATCTGGTACATCCCCCGTCCGTCATGGCGGGAATGACCGGGAAATACGGCGTGACGACGTGAATCCGGTAGTCGTAAGGCGAGACCACGCTGGTGGGCACCCGGTAGATGTCGCTCTGCCCGTCATGGCCCAGCACAGCAAGGTCAATACCAGCTGTGACTAACGCCGCCGACGGAATCGCCCGGGCCGGGCCCACGCCTAAGATCGCACCGACTGCCCACGCGACAGTGACACTGACCGCGATCACGATCCGTCTCATACTCTCAGCCTCACGCCGATCAGGGCTGGAGGGCGCGCATGATGCCGGGCAGCGCGCGGTGCAGTTCCCGTTGCCAATATGGCCAGCTGTGCGTGCCCGGCCCGTACGCGTCGATCTCGGCGCGGATGCCGAGTTCATTCAACCGGTGAACGAAAGTGGCGTTCCCGGGGACCAGGGTCCGCTCGATCTGACCTGCCACGCTGGAGCCGGTCTCCGCGACGTCCAAGGGGCCTGGATCCCCGTTGCCATACGAGACGAACAAGGAGATACCGTGTAGGTCCGCCATCCGCTCGATCGGGTTGTGCTGGCGCCAGATATCGGCCTGGCGGCTGCGATCGCCCCATAGGTCTGGCGGGAACTGCCAGCCGGACGTGTCCAGGATCCCGCTGAACGAAGCGGCCGCGCGGAACAAATGGGGCGAGCGGGCCGCGTAGAGCATGGCACCCAGCCCTCCCATGGATAGCCCCGCTACCGCCCGGTGATCGCTGGCCCGCCAATCACGTTCGAGCACTGTGAGCAACTCAACCAGGTGGAACGTCTCCCAGGACGGTAGCCCTCCTTGGCCGTGGTTGAACCAGTTTGAGTAGTAGCCCTCTAGCCCGCCATCGGGCATCACCACCAGCAGGGGAAGCCCGGCCGTCAGGGTGGCGACGTCGGTGGAGCGGGTCCAGGACCGGTAGGTGTCTGGGTCGTTCCTCCCGTGCAGCAGGTAGAGAACCGGCCAGCGACGGTTCGGTGCCGCCTCGAAGCCGACTGGCAGCAGCAACCGCACTCCCACCCTGCCAATCGAGGGCGAGTCGATCACGAGGTCCCGGGTCCGATCATTTATCGCGTCCACCGAGATTACGCGAACAGTCTTGCCCGAGGCGGCAGACAACTCACTCGGGACTATCCAACACCCAGCGACCACGGCACTCGCGATCACCCACGACGCTGCCCGCAGCCACCACATATGTCCCCCATCCCAAGTAGCCAGAACACAGTCTACCCTCTATTGACTTCATCTGAGCCCTGTATAGTCTTCAGCTATGTTCACGCGCGGCGTCCACGGGTGGCAGTGCCTGGTCGTGTGCGCGGCGGGGCTCATGCTCGTCGCGGCGACATTGGCGGGGTGCGGCACAGACTCCGCCGGACCGGTCGTACTACATCTCGATACCGGAACCCAGGGCGCGAGCCAGTACCGAACCGCCGCGGCGGCGTGCAGCAGGGCCTCCGGCGGCCGTTACACGATCGAGCAGCGAACCCGGCACACCCGAGACAGCAACGGACAGCGACTTGCGCTGGGGCGTCGGCTCGCCGCCCACGATCCCAGCCTGGACATCACAGAGCTCGACGTAATCTTCACGGCTGAGTTCGCGGAGGCGGGGTGGATCTTGCCATTCCCGGCCGAGTCGGCGCGGCAGATCGAGCAGGGCACCCTCAAGGCCCCCGTGGAGACCGGGATGTATCGGGGGAGGTTGTACGCCGCGCCGCTATCCACCAACGCGGAGCTGCTCTGGTACCGCAAGGACCTCGT
>DASTBN010000437.1:0-4816 GCA_035712045.1 Pseudonocardiaceae bacterium | reverse complement strand
GGGTTGGGGCTTGCGCTGCTCCTGGGAACCGCCGGAATAGCCACCGCCCAGCCTCAATGTACACCGCTCTTTCCCGGCTCCTCCCTTTGTGCTTCCGCTCCTACTACTACGGGTACTCCTACGGTTACCGGTGTCGACACGTCTCCTGTGCTGAAGTTTTAGATTAGGTAGCCGTGTTCCGAGTGTGTGAGCGTGGGTCGTCGCCTGGACGACCTATTCGGCACCCACACGGTGATTTGAGCGGTGATGACGCGCACGATCATCTCGCCGATACGGGAGAGAGCCGATACGGGAGAGAAACGAGCCGTCATCGCAGCGGGCCAGGATGGGCAGGCGACGGGTGACGCGCAGGCGGACCAGATACTGGGCACCGGTGGGGGCGAGAAGAGCCCGGCCAGGAACTCAGCGATATGGCTCTTCTCGCCCCTTTGCGGTCAACGCAACAGACCCCGCTCGGCGGCGTCGGCTGGGCCATCGCGGGCAGCGCCACTGCCATGCGGCTTGCGCCGGTACTGTCCCGAGTGGCGCTGCCCGGGATGCCGTTAACCCCCGTTCATTCGGAGGTCGCCGAGCCGTCGGCTGAACCTTCCCTCGTCGCCACCGCCAGTTCCCTAGCCTGGCAGCAGTGGAAGAGTTGCTTGTCGATTGCTGGCAGTCGGCCTGGCTGCGCTATTCGAGATGCTCGTGGTCCGGCTGATCCGCCACCTCCTTCTGGCCCAGTAGCCGTCCCTGGGTCAGCTTGTGCCTTGGTTGCCGCTCAGGTTCGCGCTGACGGGCCCGGCAAACAGGGCCTGCACGTAGGGCCTGCCGTTGAACGAGCTAGAGGCTGTCTGATCGAGATTGCTTCCGGCGAATGCCACCGCCTGATCCCTGTCGAAGGTGGGCTGCAACGTGCCGGTGATCTGCACGGGTGACCCCGGGGTGAGCGCCCCGGTTTCCTTGCTGACGGCAAGTTCCTTGGCGACGGCGAGCAGCGGCTGCGCGTTGTTGCCACTGGTGTTGCCGGTGGGGGCAACGGTGACGGCGTGCGAGCCGACGAGCTGGGCGACCGTCCCGACAATCGTGACCTGCTGGCCCATATAGGACTGCATGTTGTTCAAGACATCGCTGGCGGCCGCGCAACTACCAGTGCCGCTCTTGCCACCACTGAGGATGCCGCCGTGGCTCCCGGGGGCCAGATTCGCGCTGACGGGTCCGGTGAAGTCGGCCTGGACATAGGGCCTGCCGTTGAACGGCGTGAATTGTCCCTGGCCGATGTTGCCGCCGGTGAATGTCGCTGCCTGGTTAGGGTCGAAGGTGGGCTGGAACGTACCGGTCACCTGCACGGGTGATCCTGCGGTGAGTCGCATGGTGTCCTTGGCCACGGCAAGCACCCTCTGTGCGTTGTTGTTGCCGTTGCCCAGGGTCCCTCCGCCGTTGTTGCTGCCGGTGATGGCCACGGTGAAGGCGTGCGGGCTGACGAGTTGGACGACCGTTCCGGTAATCGTGACCTCTTTGCCGGTGTAGGGCTGCGTGTTGTTCAGGATTTGGCTGCTGTTCACGCAACTACTCACGCTGGGAGCCCCGCTGGAATTGCCCCCACTTTGAGCGGCTGGGCCGTGCTGGCCTCCGGTGGCAGTTCCCGTTTCACTTCCACCTCCCCCGCAGGCGCCGAGGAACAGCGCCGATGAGGCGGCGATTGCGACTAGACCCATCCGTGTTGTGCGTCGTTTCGTGTTCATGCGGTCTTCCCTGATTGTCCGAATCGGCGCGGGTACACTCAAGGGCCGCGGGTACACTCAAGGGCGCCGACTAGTATGGCTACCCGGCGGGCGGTCACGACACGCGCGAACGAAAGCGCTTGTTACGGGATTGTTATCGAGCTCTCACGCGCGCGTCGTGATCAGCCGTAACTCACAGTCGCATCAAGCGATCGGCCCACGGCGTGCCATCCCAGGTCGTGGTTTGACCCGCAACGCGACTGTGCCCGCTGAAGGCCTGGGTCATCAGCGCGTCGATGAGCCGGTCGTTGCGCACGGACCGGGCCATCACGGTCTTCTTCTTGCCGGAGGCGCGGGTGATTGGGCTGATGCCGACGTAGTCCTCGCAGGATTTCGCGTCGGTGTAGCGGTCGGGGTCATCCCCGGACTCGGCGAGCACCGGGCACCGAGAACTGGTTCCAGCCCAGGCTGGGCTAAGATGATCTTAGTGTGCGGATGCTGGCCAAAATGCGCATCGACCTGCCCTTGCAGGGCCTTGACCTGCTCGTCCAGTGGGCGCTGTTGCGTTGTCTGATGATGATTAGGCTCAATCGCGATGGTGTCCTGGATCAGATGGCGAGGGCAAGCTCAGCGAAGGCCGCCGGCAGGTAATGCTGCGGGTCGACATCCATCCCGAGTTCGTAGTGGCCGCAGCGTAGGTTCTGGACGAACGCATGCCCGGTGCTGACCACCCGCGCCGAGGCGAGGTGTTTGAGACCGGCGGCCTTAACATACGTTTCGTCCACGAACCAGCGATCCCGGCGGGGTCGTGCGGCATCGATCAGCAGCGGGGTGAACCGCTGCACCCACCGGTAGACGGTGACGTGATCAACCGTGATGCCCCGCTCAGCTAGCAGCTTTTCGACATCGCGATAGGACAGGCCATACCGGAGGTACCAGCGCACCGCCAGCACGATCACCTCCCGGGGAACCCGAAGCCGGCGAACGCCGATGGTGGCGGGAGGACCGGACAAACACGGCGGATGCGGCGCATGGGCTTGAGCATGCCCGAACGGCGTCTTCCCTCACGATCTTGCCTGCTCGGGCTTCGCACATGCAACAGCGCTCCTGACAAGGCGGTTCACCTGGCTGCCCGCGCTGCCGGGACCAACTACTGAGCCGTTACCTTTACGCGGAGCTACGGGGACGGCACAACGCGTACTTCGGGGCTGCCGCGTGCAGGTCGGCGTCAGTGCTTTCCTTACCTTTCCTCGTCCGGATGATTTTGATGCCCGTCCCTGGACAGATGTACACCAGCTACCTTGTTTAGGACTACCTTGTTTAAGACTATGACGGGTTTGCCGATGGCGGTGGGTCTCCTAGCGGTGTCGGGTGCGCTGCTCGATCACACTGGCGCCGAGCTGTATGGATGAGAGATCGTGCGCGCTAGTCGGCTGTTCGTGCCTCCAGCCTCCCCGCTGCCGCCAACTGAGGCAGGTCCGACATGAGCCGTCACAGAACATTCGCCGCCGAGGACGGCGAAATCCTCAGCGGCGTCGGCCGCGGAGCTCGGCGGGCAACGGCACGCTTTCAGCCGGAAGCGCGCGAGGACCCAGATCGCTGCGCTGGGTCTGCGGCCTGCCGCACGGCGAGGAGGGGATGCCTGGTGGGCTGAAGTGACCTCTTGCCTCATCGAAACCCCTGATCCTGGCCCGCGACGCCGATACGTGTGCAGCTGTCGCCGGTCGGTGCCGCAGCTGGTCCGGAGCAGTTGGACATCCCAAATTTCCCACGTAGCGCCGGCGCCGGTGGGTACTGAGTATGGCATTGTCAAGTGGAAGGGAGCAAGAAATGGCGGCTGTTACTCCAGAGGATAAGTTCGGGATCAAGCTCTACGACCCGCCCGGGCCCAGAACGATCGACCAGAAATATTCCGTGCTTCTTGGCATCGTCGTGATAGTCCTCGGCATCATCGGTTTCATCCAGACGGGCTTCACCAACTACACTGAGATGACGAACCATTCGATCCTCGGGCTATTCCAGACGAACGGCTTCCACAACACCGTGTACATCATCTTCGGGCTGCTTTGGCTGCTGGGAGCATTCGCGCTTACCCCTGCCGGTAACCAAGGAATGAACATCGCGGTCGGCGGCGTTTTAGTGCTAGTCGCCGTGTTGGGATTTATGGGTTACTGGTCTTTGCTGTCGATTCCCTCCGGAATTAACGGGGACAACCTTCTGCACCTGGTGGTCGGCCTGGCGAGCCTAATAGTCGGTGGTGGCCTACTCGGCGGGAGTGCTCGTTAACCCACCGCCGCGCAGGCGTAGGAGAACGAGATGGGACTGTTGCATGGAGGGAAGACGTCGTTCGGGAATGCTGAAGCCCATGCGCCGCATCCGGTGTGTTCGTCAGGTCATCCTCGCCACTACCAAGGTTCACGGAGTTTAAGTCGACCACGCGACCGTGTTCTGGTGGGTGCAGCGGTTCACTCCAGCGCCAACCACCGATCGCCCGGGGTCTTCCGGCAGGCTCGGGCGATCGGTGGTTCGTGGGCGAAACGTACGTCAAGATCAGCGACGGATGGAGGATCGATCTGCGGCGAATCTGGTAGTCGGCGAGGATTCGCCGTAAGTGGCGTTCGTTGACGATCAGGATCCTGTCGAGCAGTTCGCGACGTAGCGTTTCGATCATTCGTTCGCAGATCGCGTTTGCCCGGGGCAGGTTGCGGGCAGCTTGGGTGGTCCAGGCACCGGTCGGGTGCGCGGTCACCCCGGCCAGATAGGCCCGGCGAGTGCCATGCTCCACTGCGATCAGCGTGTGGATCCGGGTGAGAAACACGGTGTCCACGTGCGGGAAATCCACCGCCAGGACGGCCTTGGATTTGTGCGGTGAGGAACTGGCGCCAGGTTGGGCCCGGCCGGCGAGGTGCGGGGTCCAGCCTGTGGTGCCAGGCCAGGATCGTGGCGGGGGTGACCGGGAAGATCTCTCTCCAGCGGTGGCGCGGCAGGAGCCGGGATAAGGCGGCCAGCCACGCCCGGTCGGCGGAGATGTAGTGGACCCGGGGGATCTGTCGGCGCAACACGGCGTTCTCGTGTCGCAAGACCAGCAGCTCGGCGTCTTTGCTGAGGTCTCGCCG
>DASTBN010000436.1:0-10455 GCA_035712045.1 Pseudonocardiaceae bacterium | reverse complement strand
CCGCAGCGTCGAACGCCGCGACCGAGATCTCGTGGCAGCGGATGTGGTCAGGGTGCGGGTAGCCGCCTTTCTCGTCGTAGGTCACCACCACATGGGGCCGGAACTCGCGCATCACCCGGACCAGATCCCCGGTGGGCCCCTCCAGCGGCACCACCGCGAAACACCCCTCGGGCAGCGCCGGTACCGGGTCGCCCTCGGGCAGCCCGGAGTCGATGTACCCCAGCCACCGGTGCCACACACCCAGGATCCGCGCCGCGCGGGCCATTTCCTGCCGCCGGGTCGCTCTCATCTGGGCCGGATGCTCGGCCAGGTCGGCGGGCTCGAACGACGGGTTCAGCACGCTGCCTCGTTCCCCGCCGGTGCATGTGACCACCATCACATCGTGACCGTCGGCGACATACCGCGCCATCGTGGCCGCGCCTTTGCTCGACTCATCGTCGGGATGCGCGTGCACCGCCATCATCCGAAGCTGCTCCATGGACGCCCGCTCGCCTTTCGTCTCAGACCACTCGTGGCGGGCCCCATGCGGTGAGGATCCTGCCGTGTGGAGACCATTGTTCCCCGCCGCCAGACGAGGACTCTTACCGAGGAGGTGCAACGCTGTGGGAGCCAGCCAGCTTCCCTCGGGCCGCTACGGGCCCCCGGGATCCGGCCGCGGCCGACGCTGGGCCAGGCCAGCGGGACTGATCATCGCGGCGCTCATCGGGCTGGCCGCAGCGGTGATCGCCTACCGTAACCTTGGTGACACACCGATCCGGGGCGAGACGGTAAGCTTCACCGTGCTGCCGGACAACTCAGTGCGGCTGCGGCTGAACGTGATCCGGAACGACCCGTCGCGCGCTGCGGTGTGTATCGTCCGGGCCCGGTCCCGGGACGGGGCGGAAACAGGGCGCAAGGAGGTGTACGTGCCCCCCGCCGACGGCCCGATCATGTTGTTCACCATGGTGCGCACGTCCCGGCCACCGGTCGCCGCCGATGTCTACGGATGTTCGTTCCACGTGCCCGCCTACCTAGTTCCAGCGTCGAAGTACTGACACCTGAAACATGGCTGAGCAGGCACAATCCGGACGTCGTCACTCAAAAGGCTGAGGCCGGACCGGACACCTCGTGTTACGGTGGGGGATACGCACGGCCCCGGGGCAGGGCCGTGTTTTTCCGTTCCAGACGCTGGCTGTCGTACCAGCTGCCTGGTTCGGTCCGCCCCGCGCTAGCGGACGTCGGATCTTAAGGAGGGAATTATGACAGTGAGCGATACCCAGGTGACCTGGTTGACCCAGGATGCCTACGACCGGCTCAAGCACGAGCTCGATGAACTGGTCGCGAACCGCCCCGTCATTGCCGCGAAGATCAACGACGCACGCGAGGAAGGCGACCTCAAGGAGAACGGCGGGTACCACGCCGCCCGTGAGGAGCAGGCCCAGCTCGAAGCGCGGATCCGCCAGCTGCAGGAGCTCCTGCGTGTCGCCAAGGTTGGCAATGTCCCCTCCCAGTCCGGGGTCGCTGGTCCCGGCATGGTCGTCACAGTGCGCTTTCAGGACGATGACGAGACCGAGACGTTCCTGCTCGGCTCGCTGGAAGAGACCGCCCATGGCGGCCTTGAGGTTTACTCACCGAACTCGCCGCTCGGCAAGGCGATCATCGGCGCGCACGAGGGTGAAGACCGCCACTACGAGCTTCCCAACGGCGGCCTGATGACCGTCGCCGTCGTCAAGGCCGAGCCCTTCACGGGCTGAATCCGCCGCTCACGCCGTGAGCCGAGCGCGCTCAGGCCGATCATTAGTTCACTGCGGTGTTCCGGGCCTCGTGTTTCCCGGCTTAGCGTCACAACCGCGTCGCCAGCCCCGAGCCGGTGGGCGACGCGGTAACGCGGTAACACTTTCGCGCACCTAGCGTGGCACCGGTGCCATGCGGCCCCGCCGGCTGGCGACCGCGCTCGGCAGGGGTTGGCGAGGGTAAGGTCGGGACGAGCGCAGGAGGAGGTGGAATGGGCCGCCGCTGGATGCCGGTCGCAGTGACAGCCGGAGTAGCCGCGTTGCTCGCGGTCGCCGCAGTCGTCACGGTCAACCATGCAGGCTGCGCCGACCCGGGTAGCTACGTGCGGGTGCCTGGCGGGGTTCAGCTGGTCGGCGGATGCCTCAACGGTGCCGATCTCCCCGTCGCGCCCGCGCCGCTGCCCAGCCGACTGCCCGCTCACCCCAAACCCCCTTCCGGCGCCTAGCCTTTAGTCGAGAGCCATCAGCAGGTCGTCGATGAGGTCCTGGGCGTCTTCGATGCCCACCGAGAGGCGCAGCAGGTTGGGGGGTACTTCCAACTGGGTTCCCCTGGTGGAGGCATGTGTCATGCGGCCGGGATGCTCGATGAGGGACTCCACCCCGCCCAGCGATTCGGCGAGGGTGAACAGCCGGGTCCGGGCGCAGACCGCCAGCGCCGCCTCCGCGCCGCCACGGACGGTGAAGGAAACCATCCCGCCGAAGCGGCGCATCTGCTTGGCGGCGATCTCGTGGCCGGGGTGCGCGCCCAGTCCGGGGTACCGGATCCCGCTGACCGCCGGGTGCGCCGCCAGCGCCGCCACCACCCGTTCGGCATTGTCGCAGTGCCGCTCCATGCGCACCGCCAGGGTCTTGATCCCGCGCAGGGTCAGCCAGGCATCGAAGGGCCCGGGAACCGCGCCGGCGCCGTTTTGCAGGAACGCGATCCGCTCGTCCAGCTCCGCGTCATCGGTGATCAGCGCACCGCCCACCACGTCGGAGTGCCCGCCGAGGTACTTGGTGGTCGAGTGGAGCACCACGTCGGCGCCGAGGCTCAGGGGCGTCTGCAGGTAGGGGGTGGCGAAGGTGTTGTCCACCACGAGCCGGGCCGCCGCCTCGTGCGCGATATCAGCCAGGGCCGCGATGTCGGCGACGGCGAGTAGCGGGTTGGTCGGAGTCTCGCACCACACCAGCTTGGTGGCTGGGCGCATCGCGGCCCGCACGGCACCGAGATCGGATTGCGCCACCGCGGTGTGCTCGATGCCCCAGTGCCGGAACACCTTGTCGATGAGGCGGAATGTGCCACCGTAGGCGTCGTCGGGAATGACGATGTGATCACCGGGACGGCAGCACGCCCGGAGCAGGACGTCACTAGCCGCCATCCCGGAGGCGAACGCCCGCCCGTGGCGGCCGCCCTCCAGCTCGGCCAGGCAGGTCTCCAGCGCGGTGCGGGTGGGATTGGCGGTGCGGGCGTACTCATACCCCGCCCGCAACCCGCCAACGCCGTCCTGGGCGAAGGTCGAGCTGGCGTGAATCGGCACGATCACCGACCCGGTGTGCGGATCGGGGTCCTGGCCAGCGTGGATCGCGCGGGTGGCGAAGCCTGTCACTGTCCGCGCCTAGAGCGGCGGCGATCTTTGGCCGACCCGCCGGAGCGCTCGTCCGCCCGGCTCACCCGCTGAACAACCACCGTTCCAACGATCTTGTCCGCGAAGGTCTGGCGTTTGCCGTCCCACAGCGGCCACAGGAATCCGACGCCAAACTCCAGAACATGGCAGAGCTGGCGGGCCACCGCCGGGCCCACACCCACGGGCTGATCAGTCTCTAGGCCGACCAGCATCGTGTTCGCTACCCGGCGCCCCAGGCTGCGTCCCGTGGTGCCCTGCAGATATCCGGAGTTCCAGAACCCAAGGATCAGCAGGATCACACAGCCCACAGCGGCGATGGGCAGCCGCCACCGCGCGCCGCCGGAGACAGCGACGATGGCCAGCAGGAGATTCAGCACGATCACCGGGAGCACACAGTCGATCAGGAAACCGACCATTCTGGGCCCGAAGGACGCCAGCGGCCCGGGCCGCAGCGGTGGGTCCGCCCCGCTGCTGGTGTCCGCAGCTTCCGCAGTGGGGACAAGACCTTCAGCGCGGGCATCCCCCGCCTCGCTGAAAAATGTCCCGGCCGCCTGCAACAATCGGGCGGATCCAGGGAAGCGCCCGAATTGCGGTGGGGGAACACGGGGCAGTGATGTCCTGGGCTGGGATGTCCTGGGCTGGGCGAGCAAGGGCGCCGAAGAGTGATTCTGACACCGCTGCTGAGAAGTCGTCATCGGCTAGAATCACTCCCTCAAGTACCTAGGCGCCAGTTTGATATACGTTAGTGACACTAGCGGATCAGGTCGGCACCCACTGTCACCGCCCTGCCAGAAATCCCAGCACGTCCTGGCGAGTAACCACTCCCGCTGGCTTGCCATCGATCAAGACCATTGCCCCGTCAGCCTGCGCCAGCGCCCGCATCAGGGATCCGATCGACTCGCCCCCGCCGATGGTGGGCAGCGGCTCCGCCATGTGCGTCTCGATCCGGTCAGCGAGTTGCGCGTTCCCGGCGAATAGCGCCTCGAGCAGCGCGCGCTCGTTGACCGCGCCAATCACCTCAGCCGCCATCACCGGCGGCTCGGCCGCGACCACCGGCAGCTGCGACACCCCGAACTCGCGCAGGATCGTGACGACCTCGGCGACTGTTTCATTCGGATGGGTGTGCACCAGCTCGGGAATGGCGCCACCCTTGCCGACCAGGACGTCCGCGACGGTGGCACCCGAGGAGTCAGGGGGCAGGAAACCGTATGAGGCCATCCACGTATCGCTGAATACCTTGCCCAGATAGCCCCGCCCGCCATCGGGCAGCAGCACCACGATCACCGAGCCGATCTCGGCCCTGGCCGCGGCGCGCAGCGCTCCCACCACCGCCATCCCGCAGGATCCGCCCAGCAGCAAACCCTCCTCCCGGGCCAGCCTCCGGGTCATCGCGAAGGAGTCGGCGTCCGAGATCGGGATGATCTCATCGCAGACCGTCCGGTCATAGGTCCGGGGCCAGAAGTCTTCCCCGACGCCTTCCACCAGGTAGGGCCGGCCACTGCCACCGGAGTACACGGAGCCTTCCGGATCCACCCCGATGACCCGTACCCGGCCCTCGCTCACTTCCTTGAGGTAGCGCCCGGTTCCGGAGATCGTTCCTCCGGTGCCGATACCGGCCACGAAGTGCGTGATCCGCCCCTGGGTCTGGGCCCACAACTCGGGACCGGTGCTGTGATAATGACTGTCCGGGTTCGCCGGGTTGGAGTACTGATCGGGCTTCCAGCCACCGTCGATCTCCCTGGCCAGCCGGTCGGATACCGAGTAGTACGAGTCGGGATGGTCGACGGGGACAGCGGTGGGGCACACCACGACCTCAGCGCCGTAGGCCTTGAGCACGTCACGCTTATTCTCACTGACCTTGTCGGGGCAGACGAACAAGCACCGGTAGCCCTTGCGCTGAGCGACCATGGCCAGTCCGATCCCGGTGTTGCCCGAGGTCGGCTCCACGATCGTGCCACCCGGTTTGAGCTCGCCGGATCGTTCCGCCGCCTCCACCATCCGCAACGCGATCCGGTCCTTCACGCTGCCGCCGGGGTTGAGGTATTCCACTTTCGCCAGCACCAGCGGCGCGAGGCCCCGGGCAACGCTGTTCAGCCTTACCAACGGGGTGTTACCGACCAGATCGATGATGTGCTCGGCGTAATGCACCGGGTCTCCTGGCTGGGATAGGGCCGATCGCGTCACGGCATGCGGGCGGGCCTGCGGCGGTTATCAGAGTATTGGAGTGTCGCGGGCAAGGAGACTCAGCGATGAATCATGTGTTGCGGACGACCCTTGTCGTGGTGGGAGCTACCGGAGCGACGGTCGGCGCCGCCTGCCGGGTACTCAGCCAGCAGGGACGGCGGGCGCGCCGCAACATCACGATCCCAGGCTGGGCGCCGTTCCGGTCGGACGGGGTATATCCGCCCGAGGGAAGGGGCCACCCGGGCGTGGTCCGCCTGGCGATGCTGGGCGACTCCCTGGCGGCCGGCCTCGGCGTGGAGGGGCCCGAGCAGCTACCCGGGGTGGTGCTGGCCCGCGGCCTGGCCAGCACCATCGCCGAGCCGGTACAGCTGGATACGTTCGCGATCTGCGGTTGCACGAGCCACCGGCTGGCCGAGCAGGTGGACGCGGCCCTGAGCGATCCCCCGCAGCTAGCCGTCATCATGATCGGCGCCAATGACGTGACCCGGCGGATCTCGCCATGGGAGTCGGCGAGGCTTCTCGGCCAGGCGGTGTCCAGGCTGCGCGCCGCAGGGGCCGCAGTGATCGTCGGCACCTGCCCGGATCTTGGCGCGATCCATTCGATCCCGCAGCCGCTGCGAGCCCTGGCGCACTCCTCCAGCGCGACTCTCGCCCGCATGCAGCGCGAGGCGGTCTCCCAGGCCGGAGGTCACGTGGTGCCGCTGGCGCGACTGCTCGCCCGTGACTTCCGCTCCCAGCCTGACACCTTCTTCGGCCGGGACCGCTACCACCCGTCCGCCGCCGGCTATCACGCCGTCTGCGCGGTGCTCCTGCCCGTGCTCCGCTCAGCGCTTCACGAGGTACCCGTCCACGCGAACGGGCCCGGCCGCCCATGATGGCGCGGCCGGGCCCGTGAGGGACCAGGAGGGCTATTCGCGGAAGTAGGACAGCAGCCGCAGGATCTCCAGGTACAGCCAGACCAGAGTCATCGTCAAGCCAAAGGCGATATACCACGCGGTTTTCTCCGGTGCGCCGGTCCGGATCGCCTGGTCGGCCTCGTCGAAGTCGATCAGGAAGCTGAACGCCGCGACACCGATGCAGACCAGGCTGAAGACGATGGCCAGCGTGCCACCGCTGCGAAGGCCGAGGCCGACGCCGCCGGTGAAGAATCCCGCGATGATGTTCACGATCATGAGGCCGACGACGCCGATCATGGCACCCATCAGCCACTTGGTGAACCGGGGCGTGACCTTCACCGCGCCGGTCTTATACACCACCAGCATCCCGCCGAACACCAGCAGGGTGCCGGTGATCGCCTCCAGCACGATGGAGCCGGCGCCGGGCTGGAATCTGCTCACGACGTCGCTGATCGCTCCGAGCACGACACCTTCGGCCGCGGCGTAGGCGAGGATCAGGGGCGGGCTGATCACCTTCTTGAAGATGATCACCATCGCGAGTACGAAACCGATGAACAGGGCTGGCAGGGCGAGCCACGACAGTCCACTGAAGAACGTGGCGGCGCCGGTGGCGACCAGTACTGCCAGCGTGATGCTGGTCTTGGCGACCACGTCATCGACGGTCATCGGCCGACTGGTCGTCAGCCGGTCAGTGCCGTAACCGTAACCCGCGGGGGCCGAGTTGAAACCCGCGTAGCCGCCGCCCCCTACGGGAAGATTGCGGAATGCGGGGTTGCTGGTGGAGCGCACCGTGTTCCCTCCTGGTGGGCGATGCAGGCTGTCACCGGGTTCAACGCGCCTGGGACGAATCCGGTTCCCGGACTTTACCTCCGCCAACGGGCGTGGTCACGTCACTGATCACCAAGACCGACGCCATCGCCGGGCGATGGCTGATCGGGCTGGGCGGCTACGCCGCTGTCGGGTCGGCTGTTGTCGTCTCGGACGGGGGGTAGCGGTCCTGGGAGGTTCTGGACGTGCTGGAACCCGAACCGGCCTTTGACGCAGAGGTGGCCGTGGGTGACGCTGTGATCCGAGGGGGATGTGACGTTGACGATCTGGCCGTGTTGCACGTGCAGTTCGAGGTTGCATCCCACGCCGCAGAACGAGCAGATCGTGGTGGTGACGGTTTCGGCATCGGGATCCCATTGATGGGATTCCCTCAGCTCGTGCTCGCGGAGCGATTTCAGGGCTCCCGTGGGGCACACGCCGATACAGTTGCCGCAATAGACGCAGGCAGAGTCGGGCAGCCCGAGGTTGTATTCGGTGGCGATGCGGGTATCGAAGCCGCGGCCGGCGGCGGCGATGGCGAAGGTGAATTGGGCGTCGGTACCGCAGGCCTTGACGCACTTGTAGCACATGATGCAGCGGGAGTAGTCGCGCACGTAAAGGTCGTTGTCGATCTTGATGGGTTGGGCGACAGTCTCCGCAGTGAGGCCGTCCGGGGGACGGTGGTGCCCGGCGCGGCGGCGGTCCCGCTCTCGCTCGGCGGCCGGGGCTCCCGGCGGGCCGTAACGGTGCGCGTCGACGCCGTAGCTGGCCATCCATCGATGCACTTCCGGGCCGGCCTGCGACAGGTCGGCCGAGGAGGCAAGCAGTTCCAGCACCATTCGGCGGCTGTGCCGGACCCGTTCGGTGTTCGTGCGCACCCGCATGCCATCTTCGACTTTCCGGGCGCAGGAGGGGACGAGCACCCGGGAGCCCTCGAGTTCCACGACGCACACCCGGCAGGCGTTGACCGGGCTGAGGTTCGGGGCCCAGCACAGGACCGGGGTGTCCGCCTGGTCCGCGTCGCCGTGTGAGCGCAGCGCGTCCAGGATCGTCGAGCCCTCGGGGACCCGGGCCTCGCGGCCATCCAGCGTGATTGTCACCAGGCGCCGGATCGCGCCGAGCATGACCGGGGTGCTCATCGGGGCGCCGCCAGCAGGCCGAGGGTAATCGCGGACTGGACGGCGGCCGGCGCGGTATGCCCCAGCCCGCAGATCGAGGCGTCCCGCATGACCCGGGCCAGGTCGGAGAGCAGCGCCAGCTCCGTCTCGCGGGATCCCCGCAGCGCGCCGCAGGCCAGCCGGGCCAGGGCCTCCTCCTGGCGGACCGTCCCGACCCGGCAGGGCACGCACTGCCCGCAGGATTCGTCCCGGAAGAACGCCGCGATCCGGCGCAGCATCGCGGTGAGATCGGTGGTGGTGTCGATGACCAGGACCACGCCGGAGCCCAGCGTCGCGCCGATCTCACGGGCGCCCTCCAGGGTGAGGGGGGTGTCAAGCTGGGAAGGCAACACGAACCCACCGGCGGCCCCACCGAGCAGCATCGCGCGCAGCTCACCCCGTACCCCACCGGCCAGCGACAGCAGCTCCCCCAGGGTCACCCCGAACGGCACCTCGTACACCCCGGGCACCGCGATCGCGCCGCAGACGCAGAACAGCTTGGTGCCGGTGCTGCGGCCGCTGCCGATCTCAGCGAAACCGGGGCCGCCGAGCCGCAAGATCTCCAGCACGTTGCAGAGCGTCTCGACATTGTTGATCACGGTGGGCTTGCCGAACAACCCTGACACGCTGGGGAAGGGTGGCTTGTTCCGAGGTTCGCCACGGTAGCCCTCGATCGAGTTCAGCAGCGCGGTCTCCTCACCGCAGATGTACGCGCCCGCGCCACGGCGCAGTTCGATGTCGAACGCCACGCCCTCCCCCATCACGTCGGCGCCGAGGTATCCGCGCCGGCGGGCGGCCTCGATCGCATGCTGGAGGCGCCGTGTGGCCAGCGGGTATTCACCCCGGATATAGAGGAAGCCGAGCTCGCAGCCGGTCGCGTAACCCGCGATCGTCATCGCTTCGATCAGCCCGAACGGGTCGAGCTCCATGAGCACCCGGTCCTTGAACGTGCCGGGCTCGGACTCGTCGGCGTTGCAGATCAGGTAGTGCGGGCGCTGCGGGGCGGTGGCGACGGCCTCCCATTTCACCCCGGTGGGGAACGCCGCCCCGCCGCGGCCGGTGAGCCCGGAGTCGCGTACCTCGGTGATCACCCGGGCGGGGCCGAGTTCGAACGCGCGGCGTAACGCGGCGTATCCGCCGTGCGCGCGGTAGTCATCCAGGCTGGTGGGGTCCACGACGCCAGCCCGGCGCAGCAGCCGCAGCCCAGGCTGCCCGGTTTGCGGGACGCTCACCCGCGGGTCGGTGAACTCCTGGTCCGCGCTCGCGGCGCCGGTGGCGGCCAGCGTCCCGGCCGGGGTGGCCGGTGCCTGGCTGAAGTCGGGTTCTCCGGTGAGCTGGTGCAGCACGGCGGGGGCGCGCTCACACAGTCCCAGGCAGGGGCTGCGCACCCAGCGCTGCCCCTCCGGGCCCAGTTCGATGCTGAGCGTGGCCGCGATCGCCTCTCCCCCGGCTGGGCCGCACACGATGTCGTCGCAGACGTGGATCACCCGAGGGGGCCGCGGCTCGGTGGCGAACATCGCGTAGAAGGTGGCGACGCCGTAGACCTCGGCTGGCGGGACGGTCAGCCGCCGGGCGATGTGGTTCAGCGCGCCGGGGCTGATCCAGCCCACCGCGCCGGACACCGCGTGTAGCGCCGGCAGCAGCAGCTGCCGGCGGGCGCGGGCGTCATGACCGGCATCGGCGAAGTGTGCCTCGGGCGCTGGGGTGCCCAGTGCCACGGACAGGGCGGTGTCCACCGCGTCCCGCTCAGCCGGCGTGGGCACGGCGGAGGACAGCCGCAGATCCATGGACGCTTCTTTACCCGCCCGCCGGGGCTGGCGCCAGTTTCTCGATCCGGACGGCGGTGGCCTTGAACTCTGAGGTGCCCGACTTGGGGTCCCAGGCGTCGTTGGTGATCAGGTTGGTGTCGACCTGCTCGGAGAAGTGCGGGGTGAACGACGCCAGCCCGGGCCGCAGTGCGGGGTCGAACGCCACCGGCGCCTCCACCGACCCGCGTCGGGAGCTCACCCGTACCCGCTCCCCGTCGGCGATGCCC
>DASTBN010000435.1:0-12750 GCA_035712045.1 Pseudonocardiaceae bacterium | reverse complement strand
ACTGGGCCGCCCCGAGGTGCCGGTGTGGGCCATCGACGGCGACGGCAGTTTCCAGATGACCAATCAGGAACTCGCGACCTGCGCGATCGAAAACATCCCGATCAAAGTAGCGGTGATCAACAACGGCAGCCTGGGCATGGTCCGCCAATGGCAGAACTTGTTCTACTCCGAGCGCTATTCGCAGACCGACCTCGGCACCCACCAGCGCATCCCCGACTTCGTCAAGCTCGCCGAGGCCCTGGGGTGCGTGGGCCTGCGCTGTGAGGCCGAGCCCGACGTGGACCCGGTCATCAAGCGGGCCATGGAGATCGACGACCGCCCAGTCGTGATCGACTTCGTGGTGGGCAAGGACGCCCAGGTGTGGCCGATGGTCGCGGCCGGCACCGGGAACAGCCAGATCATGTCGGCGCGGGACATCCGCCCCCTGTTCGACGAGGACGGATCATGAGCATGCACACCCTCTCGGTGCTGGTGGAGAACAAACCCGGTGTCCTGGCCCGGGTGGCCGGCCTGTTCAGCCGTCGCGGGTTCAACATCCACTCCCTCGCGGTGGGCCCCACCGAGAACCCCGACATCTCCCGGATGACCATCGTCGTCACCGTCGACGAGCTCCCGCTGGAGCAGGTCACCAAGCAGCTCAACAAGCTGATCAACATCATCAAGATCGTGGAGCTGGACCCCGCGCAGGCCGTCCAGCGCGAGCTGGTCCTGGTCAAGATCCGGGCTGATCCCACCGTCCGGTCCCAGGTCCTGGAGACCGTCAACCTGTTCCGGGCCAAGGTCGTCGATGTGTGCCCCGAGGCCCTCACCATCGAAGCCACCGGCACCGCCGACAAGCTAGACGCCCTGCTGAGGATGCTGGAACCCTACGGAATCCGCGAGATCGCCCAATCCGGCATGGTCGCCATGGGCCGGGGCCCCCGCGCCATCACCACCACCCAATCCCGTTAACCCTTCGACGCGTTCTGGATGCAGAACGCGGTCGCAGAGGAGGAGCTAGGAGATGAGTTCAGAGGTTTTTTATGATCAGGATGCTGATCTTGGAGTGATCAGCGGGCGGACGGTCGCGGTGATCGGGTACGGGAGTCAGGGGCACGCGCACGCGCTGAGCTTGCGGGATTCCGGGGCGGACGTCCGGGTGGGGCTGCCGGAGGGATCGAAGTCGCGGCCGAAGGCCACCGATGAGGGCTTGCGGGTGGTCACGCCCGCGCAGGCGGCGGCGGAGGCCGACGTCATCATGGTTCTCGCGCCGGACACCAAGCAGCGCGCCATCTACGCCCAGGACATCGCGCCGAACCTGAACTCAGGGGACGCGCTGATGTTCGGGCACGGCTTCAACATCCGGTATCGGCTGATCGAAGCGCCCACCGACGTGGACGTGGCGATGGTGGCGCCCAAGGGTCCGGGGCACCTGGTACGCCGGCAGTTCGTCGACGGCAAGGGCGTGCCCTGCCTGATCGCGGTCGAGCAGGACGCCACCGGAGGGGCTCAGGCGCTGGCGCTGTCCTATGCCAAGGCGATCGGCGGCACCCGCGCCGGGGTGATCAAGACCACCTTCACCGAGGAGACGGAGACCGATCTGTTCGGTGAGCAGGTCGTGCTCTGCGGCGGGCTCACCGCCCTGATCCAGGCTGGCTTCGAAGTGCTCACCGAAGCCGGGTACGCGCCCGAGGTGGCCTATTTCGAGTGCCTGCACGAGGTCAAGCTCATCGTTGATCTGATTTATGAGGGCGGCATCTCCCGGATGCGCTACTCGATCTCCGATACCGCCGAGTACGGCGACCTCACCCGGGGGCCGCGAATCATCACACCGCAGGTCAAGGACGAGATGCGCCGGATTCTCGCCGAGATCCAGGACGGCGGCTTCGCCCGCGAGTGGGTCGCCGAAGACGACAACGGGCGGCCGAACTACACCAAGCTGCGCGCCGAGGGCGAGCAGCACCCCATCGAGCAGGTCGGCGCCCGGTTGCGCGGGCTGATGTCCTGGATCGACCGCCCCCTCACCGACACCGTGTGAGGCCAGGGCAGGCGACCGGCAGCCTGGCCATAGCTGACGTGTAGTACGCAGCGGTACTGCACAGGGGTGGAGTGTGCGTGCTGAACCCGTGCTGGAGCGATCAGCCCAGGCTCGTGGTAAAATCTAGTCTGTCTAGATAGGATCGGAAGGCTCGGGTCGTGAGCTGGCAGGTGCAGGACGCGAAACAGCGCTTCAGCGAGGTTCTCCGCGCGGCCGAGCAGGGCGGACCGCAGATCATCACGCGCCATGGGGAAGAAGTCGCGGTGATCATCGATATCGCTGAGTACCGGCGCCTGACCGGTCCGAAGCGGGACTTCGCCGAGCATGTGATGGCTTTCCCCAAGCTCTGCGGTACCGCTGATGAGCCGGATGTCTTCGCTGAGATCGAGGCCGAGCGCCAGCAGGATGTCCCCCGGGAAATCGATCTCGGCATCGGCGAATGAGTTATCTGCTCGACACCAATGTCCTCTCGGAGTGGCGGAAAGCCAGTCCTGACGCCGGGGTCGCCGAGTGGCTGGCTGCGGCGGTGGCGGACGAGTTGTTCGTTAGCGTTATCACGATCAGCGAGATCCGCCGCGGTATCGCCAAGCTCCAGTCGCGTAACGATCACCGCCAGGCTGCGGCCTACCGGTCGTGGCTGGCGGTTACCAAGGATCTGTTCGTTGAGCGGATCGTGCCGATCGATGTCGGCGTCGCGGAGGAATGGGGGCAGATCGCCGCGGCCCGCCCGGTGTCGATGGCGGACGGGCTCATCGCGGCGACCGCGAAGGTGCGGGGCTGGACCGTGGTGACTCGCAATATCAAGGACTTCGATGCCACCGGCGTCCGGCTGCTCAACCCGTTCACCGGCTGACCCAGCACATCACCGCTGGCTGGCGAGGCCAGGGCAGGCGACTGGCAGGTGCAGCGCCTGCGCGGAATCGAGCAGGCGCTGGTCGTAGCTGACGAACGAGCTCAGCTGGCCGCCGAACACGGCGTGTGCGGTGGCGAGATGGATCGCGTCCGGTGATCGCAGAGCAGGGAGGTGTAAGCGGCCGCCGTGGTGCGGACGAGATCATCGATCTCATACCGGGCGAGGTGTTCCAGCAAGGCTGGCACTGCGGCGATCAGCTCAGGTTCGGTTCGCCGGAGCGCGCGCGGCAGTTCGACCTCCGCGAGAGCTGAGGTCACCAGCGTGGCCGTGGTCCGTTCGTCGAGCCAGTCGGCCAAGGCGTCGCTCTGTGGCTCGTGACGGATGAGCTTCACCAGCGCCGCCGTGTCCAGGTAGATCATTAATAGCGTTCCTCGTCTCGCAGCTCGCGCAACAACTCACCCGCCTGGTGATCGGTCCTGATCGGGCCGCTGGGTCGCGGTATCGGGCCCTGGCGGTTCGCGGGCCGTACCTTGCCGGACGTGATGAGATCGGCTAACGGGTGCGGCTGAGCGGGGACTAGCCGGGCGACGATCGTGCCTCGCTCGGTCTACGTACTATCTGCTGACCGAGAGTGGGTCAGGTCTTTATGTGGGTCACGGGGTGCCGCAACCTTGGCCGGGCGTGGCGACAACCAGGCCAGCGGCATGGGCCGCGCCGGTAAGCCGCTGGTCGTAGGCAATGAATGCGGTCAGCTCATCGCTGAGAAGTACAGCTGAGGCCAGGTGAAGGGCGTCAAGGGTTCGCAGCGGGGGATGGCCGATGTCGCAGGCGAGATCTTGCACCGCGCGGTCGGGCGGGATCAAGTCGATGTCGCCTATCACCGCGCGGGCTTCGGCAAGGGCACGATCACCGACGCGGCGTGCGGCCCGGAGAACCTCGACTCGGCCGAGCTCGCTGCTGACGACGGGTTGGTCAGGCCGCTCCCTGAGCCAGTCGCGCAGCGCCGTGGTTTCACTCTCCATCCGGATCAATTTCATCAGCGCGGAGGAATCCAGATAGATCACCGCAAGTCCTCGCGCCCGGCGTCGAGCAGGTCCTGATTGGTGGGCTCGCCGGGCGCGATTGGCACAGGTCGAGGTGAGCGGACACGACCGGTTGGGCAGGACGCGGGAATTAGCCTTCCTGCGCCAATCAGCCGGTCTCGCGCGGAGCGGGAGCGCTGCGGGGGGACCAGCAGGGCGATCAGCTCGCCCCGTTCGGTCACTTCCACGGTCTCCCCAGCCTTGACCAAGGCGAGATACCGTGACGCGTTCTGACGGAGTTCGCGAATGCCGATGCGGGTCATCCCGGCATCGTAGCACCAAATGTGCTACATGATCGTGGACGGCGAGCAAGGCCATGAGCTCGACCCGGCACCGACGTAGCGCCTATTAGCAGGCCCCTGCGTCGCGAGGCCTGGCCGAGCCGCTTGCCTCAATGGAGGCCCTGCTCCGCGATAATGGGGGAGCCAAGGCAGTAGCCGCAGAAGTGCGCCCGGGTTCCCCTCCGGACGGTTTGGAGCCGGGTTTCGCGTTTTCTCAGGTCATCACCGATACAAGATTGTCGCGATCCGCGCTCGCCAAGCGCCTCCTGCTCCCGCGCACCAGGCGTCCGCGGCCCACAGCATCGGCTTACCGACCGGGTCCTCATGATCGTAAGTGAAGCGGGACTCCTGATCGATGGTCATCAGCGCGTTACGGATATCCCGTCGGTCTCGCGCCTTCGCCCCGTCGCCGACCTGCTCGATGGCGAGTGCGACAACCCCGAGCTTGACGAGCGGTGGTACGACTCTCCTCCAACACTCCGACCGGGCAACGGTTTGACGCCCCCGTACGCTGACGAACAGTGCGAGGATGCTCTCCTCCGCCAGCAGGTTCGCGACTAGGCGACGGTCGGAGTCTTTCAGCTTGGAGAAGTGGATACGTCGCAATGTTTTGTGGGACCGACCCTTGATGACCTTCGCGACGATCTCGAGCTGGCAACGGCACACGATGACGACGGCGATCTCGCAGCCCCGCTGGTAGGTCTCATCTGCGAAACCCAACCGCTCTCTCCGGCCGCAGCTGCGACACGTCGGGCCCACCGCTCGTGCCACGCCGGTCGCCTCCTTCCGGCAGACTCCGACCCCGTGCGGAAATTTACCGGCAGCCATTGACAGGGAGCCGCGATGACTCTGAGTTACGATTATCTCTACGACGCAGTGACGGCACACGCCGTCGGCCTGCGAAGCCGGCTGGAGCTGGAGCCGCTCGGCGGCCCGGGGGACAAGATCTTCCCGCCCACGTACAGCACACCGGAGGCGGCGGAGACCCAGTACGCGGTCGAGGACCGAACTCTCGTGGGTGCCGATGGGCCGGTCACGGTCCGCAGCATCGTCCTGGACTCGGTGGCGTCCCAGGCGAACCACCTGGAGCTCGCCGCGCTGGAGGCCGTCCGTTCCGGAAGCCTCGCCGCGCCGGTTACGTCGGTGGACTTCGCCGGCCGGGGACTGTTCGGGATCGATCGGATCAGTGACTACGAGGCGCCACATCGCATCTTCGACGCCATCCTGCGCGACAGCTTCGACGGGGATGATCTGTTCCGGCACGGTGCGACGGGTCGTGCCATCACCGAGGCCACGAGCCGGAATGCGTCAGCGCTGCTTCATCACAGCCCGCACACCCTGGTGTTCGGCGGCTGGGACTCTACAGGCCCGAAGGGGGGACGCGGTGCCAAGTACGAGCGCGCGCTGACCTCGGAGATCGTCGCTCACGGCGTCCGCTGCGGGGTCAAGACGGCGTCGCGGATCGATCCCCTCGGGGTGGAGCTCAAGGCCGGCCCAGTCTACGAGTCCGCCGATGTCCTCGGCTGGACTCTGGACGAGCACAGCGCGGTGCAGGAGAAAGGCAATAAGGCCAAGCTGTATTCCCGTGGCGGCGAGCGTCCTGGCCGACCGTCGAACCTCAACCACGGTAATGTGACGCCCTCGATCAACTCCCGGGCCGGCGGCATTACCGCTGCGGAGATCATCGGGACGACGGTGTTGTCGTTCATCCAGCTGCGCCGGCTCCGGTTCCCCACTTCGGTCACGGGTGACGTCATTCCCGCTGATCAGCGGGCTGCCGCTGAAGGTGCCGCGCGCACGGCGCTGGCCGCGCTGGGCCTGGCCGCCATCGTGCTGGGCTACGAGCAGGGGTTCGATCTGCGTAGCCGGTGCGTCCTGGTGCCGCGGAGCAAGCTCACCTTCGAGCTGGTCGGACGCGCTGGTGCGGTCGAGACAGTAGAAGTCAACAGCGCTGCGGCGCTTGAGCTGGTGACCGAGGCGGCGCAGCGCGCCCACGCCCTGCAGCTGGGGTGGCGAGCGAGCGAGATGGTGCTGCGCCCGAGTGAGCGGCTGGTGGAGCTGATCCGCCGCAGCCAGGATGTCGCCGCCACCGGTGGAGGCGAGAGCTGATGCTCGCGGTCGCGCTCGATCTGCTGACCGGGCGTTATGGTGCGACGGAATACAACGACCGGGGCCGCGCGGAATGGCCGCCCCACCCTGCCCGGCTGTTCTCCGCCCTCGTCGCGGCCTGGGCGGATGCCGAGGAACCAGATGCTAGTGAGCGTGCGGCCCTCCAGTGGCTGGAGGGCTTAGGGGCACCCCAGCTGGCGTGTAGCGGCGCCGACGATGTGGCGCGTCGTTCGGTGGTCACAGTGTATGTGCCGGGTAACGACCCCACCGCGCTCCGGTCCAGCGTCGATGCCCGGGACGCGGCGCGGGTGGTCGCCGAGCAGGCGCTCGCACAGGCACAGGACTCGGGTGACGCCGTGGCGCTGCACAGAGCCACCCGGGCGATCCACACGGAGCAGACCGCCTACCGGGACGCACTCCGGAGAGCGTCCCGGGCCACCGGCACGGAGTCCGCGAGCATGATCGCCGCAGCGCTGGAGATGCTGCCAGAGAACCGCAACCGCCAGCCTCGCAGCTTCCCGGTGGTCACTCCGGCGCGGCCGACCATCTGGTTCATGTGGCCGGCTGCCGACCCGGACGAGTCCACCCGGGCCGCCCTCGACGGGCTGCTCGCGCGGGTCGCCCGGATCGGGCACTCCTCGACCCTGGTCTCGTGCCGTCTCGCGCCGGAGTGCGACCAGCCGGTGACGTTGCTGCCCCGCCCGGACGGCGCCACTGTGCTGCGCGTGCCCGGGGCAGGTCTGCTCGATCGGCTGGAGCGCGAGTACGCCCGGCATCACAGCAGCGCGCCGAGGCTGCTACCGGCGGCGATGACTACCTACGGATCACCAGCGGCGCTGCGGGAACCGGAGCCGGTGGGGGTGCATTCGGGCGACTGGATCGTGCTCGACCTGCCGCGGCAGCTGGCGGTGCATCTGACCCGGTCTCTGGAGCTCGCCCGCGCCGTGCGCGAGGCGCTCATCGAGCACACGGGTCCTCTCGAGACCGGCCTGATCAGCGGCCGGTTCCCCGGCGACCAGCCCCGCCCACACCTCGCCGTCGTGCCGCTGCCCAGCGTCGGGCATCGATGGGCCGATGGCACGGTGCGTGGCGTCGCGCTCATGCTGCCGCGCGGCGAGCCGCTGGAGCCCCTGGAGAGCGTGTTGCGGAGCTGGCGGCGCTCCGGGTTCGAGGTGCGGCTGGAGAACCGGGACGCGCCCGTGACGTTCGATCCGCCCCGGGTCGTGCCCGCGAATGAAGGGTGGTCGGAGTCTCCGATGCCGCTGCGCCGGGCGAGCTGGTGCCGCCCTTCCCAGCGGTGGGTCTCGGTGACCCCGGTGGCGCTGGACCGGTTCGTCCGCGACCTGCACCATCCGGTGCGGCATGACAGGGCCGACGAGCAGGTGCGCGAGGTGGTGTCCCGATCCTGTCTACACACCGGCCTGCCGGAACCGGTGGAGGTGGTGATCTCACCGGTGGGCATGATCACCGGAGTGCCGCGAACCGGCTGCGGTGGCCGGGGCGCGTTCCCGCGATTCGTCGCGGCCGGTAGCGGGCAACCGAGGCAGACCGTTCACGTCAGCGTGAGCTTCGCGCAGAAGGTGCGGGGACCGGTGCTGCTCGGGGCCGGCCGCTACCTCGGCTATGGGTTGTTCCTGCCGATCCAGGACCCGGGGGACGACCAGTGACTGATTCGTTGACAGCGGAGGACTTCCCGAAGTTCTTCCAAGCCCTGCACGGAACCGGCGACGACGAAGACCCGGATCCGTTCCCGTGGCAGCGGCGATTGGTGCGCCGCGTCGCCGGGACCGGTACCTGGCCCGAATTGCTGGACCTGCCTACCGGGTCAGGGAAGACTGCGGCGCTGGACGCGGCGGTGTTCCTGCTCGCGCTGCGCGGCGACCAGCCCCGGCGAATCGTCTTCGTGGTCGACCGGCGCATCGTGGTGCATCAAGCGGCCGACCGGGCGCGGCACATCAAGAAGCGCCTCCGGGAGGCACGCGAGGGCGTGCTGTTCACCGTGGCTCAGCGGCTGCGGGACCTGGCGAATCTGGGCGATGAGCAGCCGCCTCTGGAGTATGCGGAGCTGCGCGGGGGCATCGTCCGGGATAACGAGTGGGCGCGGCGCCCTGACGTCGTCACGGTGATCGTGTCCACTGTGGATCAGGTCGGCTCCCGGCTGCTGTTCCGCGGTTACGGCGTGAGCAGCGGGATGCGGCCGGTGCACGCCGGGCTGCTGGGCAACGATGTGCTGTACCTGCTCGATGAGGTGCATCTCGCTCGGCCGTTCGCGGACACGCTGGCGGCGATCCACCGCTATTACCGGCCTCCGGAGGCGGCTCGCCTGCCGGACCGGTTCTCGGTGGTGGAGTTGTCAGCGACACCGAGTGGCCACGTCCGGGATGACGTGCTGCACCTGGTGGATGACGACTACAAACACGACGTGCTGGCCCGGAGGCTGAACGCGTCGAAGCGGGCGCGGGTGAAGCTGGTCAAGGTGTCCGGATCGGATCCCGCCAAGCACCGGGCGGAGCTGGCCGCAGCCGCCGTGGGCGAGGCTCGCGCGCTACTCGATCGCGAAGGGGTCCGTACTGTCGGCGTGGTGGTCAACCGCGTCGACACCGCAGCCCGGGTGTACCGGCTACTCGGCGAGCAGGGGATCGGCGCGGTCCTGCTCACCGGCCGGATGCGCCCGCTTGATCGGGACCGGCTGCTGAAGGAACACGAGGACCGGTTGCGGACGGGACGGACGCGAGACGACGACGCCGCGCCGCTGGTCCTGGTGGCCACGCAGGCGGTCGAGGCGGGCGCGGACATCGACCTCGACGGACTGGTCACCGAGTGCGCACCGCTGGATGTCCTCGTGCAGCGCTTCGGCCGGGTGGACCGCGACGGTCGCTGCACGGAGCGCGGTAACCCCGCTGCCTCCGTGATCCTCGCGACCTCGGCCGACGTCGCCACCGCGGAGGATCGCGTGTATGGCGACCGGCTTCGGCTCACCTGGGCATGGCTGCGGGAGCGCCCGCTCGATTTCGGCATCAACGCCTTCAGATCAGCGATCGACGTCAAGACGCGAACGGACCTGAGCACGCCGCCCAGTGAGGCGCCTTACCTGATGCCGAGCCACCTCGACCGGTGGGTGCAGACCTCCGCGACACCTGATGCCGACCCTGACCCCGCTCACTGGCTGCATGGCGTGCAACCGGGCAGCCCGGAAGTCAACGTGGTGTGGCGGGCGGACGTGCTCCCCGGAGCGTTCCCCGAACCGGGCGCCGCGGGAAACGCGATCGAGAAGCTGGTGCCGCTGGTCTCGTTGTGCCCACCCGGCAGTGGTGAGGCGATGTCGCTGCCGTTGTGGGCAGTGCGGGCCTGGCTGGCTGACGTCCAGAGCGGCACCCGTGCCGTGGTGTCGTTTTCCGACACGGCGCTGGATGGCGCGGGTGACGCCGATGCTCCCGGCGGTGCGCCTGCCGGTGTGGCGCCCGCGCTGAACTGGCGTGGTGACACCAGCACCGTGGTGTCCGCCGCCAACGACATCCACGCAGGTGACACCCTGGTGGTGCCGGCCACCTATGGGGGCATCCGGGCCAGCAACTGGGATCCGATCGCCCGCGAGACGGTGCCCGATCTCGGCATGCGGGTGCAGGCTGACCAGCGGGCTCGCGCGGTGCTGCGGCTGTACGAGGAGCTGCCGGTAGGTGATTTGACGATCCCGCCAACGCCTGTCGACCCGGATCAGGACGATGAAGTTCGCGACATCGTGATCGACTGGCTTGGTGAGTGGGCATCTCGCATCGACGGCTTGACCGACACCGATCCGCTGCTGCTCAAGGTCATCAACGCACTGCGGAACCCCAAGACTGTCTCGGACGTGGATGTGGTGGAAATCGCGCCCAGCGGGCCGGACGGGCAGCCACCGAAGTGGATGTTCGTGATCCGATCACGTCGGCGGGTCCCTGCGCTGGGGCCCCGTTACGAGCCCTCCGCTGACTCCGAACCCGCGACCAGCTCGTTCCTCGGCGCGAAAGTGGCTCTCCACCAGCATCTTTGCGACGTGGAACGGTGGACGCGGCGTCTGGGTGAGGCGTGTGGCTTACGGGATCCGGTCCTGGCGGACCTGGCGCTGGCCGGGCGGTTGCACGACCTCGGGAAGGTCGACCCGCGTTTCCAGCGGATACTGCGTGCGGGCGAGGTGGGTGCGGAGTCCGAGCCGCTGGCCAAATCCGTCCTCACTGCGGCGAATTACCGCGCGCGGCGCCGCGCCGAGCGGGCGGCTCGCTATCCTGCCCGCACCCGGCACGAGCTGGCCTCGGTCGCGCTGGTCGAGCACGACCAGCAACTGCGGGAGACGGCGAACGATTGGGACCTCGTGTTGCATCTGATCGCCAGCCATCACGGCTACGCACGCCCGGTCGTCCCGGTGAGCGTCGACACCGACCCGCAGCGGTTACGCGTAGAACTCGACGGCCGGGTGCTGGAAGCGGGCAGCGACCACGGGCTGCTGCGGCTGGACTCGGGAGTCCCTCAGCGATTCTGGCGATGCGTGCGGCGATACGGCTGGTTCGGGCTCGCCTGGCTGGAAGCCGTGCTGCGCCTCGCTGACCACCGGGCCAGCGAGGAACGCTCGGCATGACCCGCGAGATAGAGCTGCCAGCGCTGGACGGGACCAACCCGCTGGGATTCCTCGCCGCGCTGGGAGTGCTGGACGTCCTGCACCGGGCCGGGCGCGAGCCGACCCTCCGCTGGAGCACCGGCCTGGTGCCGCAACCGCTCTACCAGGGTGCGCCGGACCCCGAGGAGCTGGTCGGGCTGATCGACGCCGACCGGGCGCGCTGGCAGGACAGCGTCGTGCTGCGCGGGCCGGTGGGTGATCCGCAGAATGATCTGAAACCCCCGCCGCTGGTGCACCGCCAGTGGGCGGCCGAGGTGATCGACACCATCAGCGACACCCGCGCCGAGGCGGATCTGTTCTGCGCGCTGCTCTCGGAACGCGCCGTGGACGGCAAAGGCAACGCCAAGCCGACCCACCTGCATTTCACCGCAGGGCAGCAGAAATTCCTCGTGATGGTGCGGGAACTCGCGAGCCGCGTCGATGCGCCGCGAATCCGGGAAGCGATAGTCGGCCCGTGGCGGGAGGACAGCCCACTGCCGAACCTGTCCTGGAGCTCACAGGGGGAGCGCATCTACGCCCTGCGAGCCCTCAACCCCTCGGGCGAGAAACGCCTCGGAGTGCCTGGTGCTGATTGGCTCGCCTTCCTCGGGCTGGTGTTCTTTCCCACCTGCGCGCTCACGCGGAATGCCGGTGAGCCCGCCGTCCTGAAGACCAGCGGATGCGACAGATCATGGAAACGCAGTGCGCTGCGCTGGCCGTTGTGGGACGTGCCGTTGGAACGGGACACCATCTGGGCCCTGGTCGGTGACTCCTCGGCGGTCGGCGAAGCCAAGGACCGGCTCTCGCCGGACGCGTTGCGCGCCCGGGGTGTCCTGCGGGTGCTGCGGGCACCCATCCGCCGTTCCGAGCAGGGCGGTTACGGCAGCTTTGGCGGCGCGTCGGTGCTGACCGGGGCGGGGTGACGTGCCGACGATCGCGGTGTTCCGGTTCCCCGGCGGGCGGTATCACGCCCCCCCGTGGAGCCGCGCGGGCACTGTGGAGCTGCCACCCTCGCCGTGGCGGCTGCTGCGCGAGTTCCATGCGGTGTGGCGCACACGGGCGCCTGAGCTGGGTGAGGAGACGGTGCACCCGCTGTTGGCGCGGTTGGCTGAGCCACCGACGGTGCATGTTCCCTGGCACACCGTCGTGGGGGGCGTCGCGGTGTTCGATCGCGACGCTGAGCTGGCGTTACGCTGGCCATTCGAGCTGGACCCGGCACAGCACGCCGCGCTGGAGCGATTGGTCAGCTCGATCCCGTACCTGGGCCAGGCCGACAACGCGTGCTCCGGATCTCTCAGCACCGGGTGGGAGCCGGGATCTCACGACACCTGGGTACCGGTGGACGTGGCGGAGTCGGTCTCCGCCGCTCCGACGACGACGGTGCTGGCCCCCGAACTCCCCTTGCGGTTCGGCGCGCTGCTCAACCCGCCCGTCGAGGTGCGCCGAGGGGGCCTGCCGTTCCCGGCTGGCACGCACCTGGTGCCCTACCAGCGGCGTCCGCGCGAGGAGATGGTCACGGCGGTGCGGTACCGCGTGTCGCAAACCGTGCTGCCGCCGCAGACCGAGTCACTGATCTACACCGATCTGCTTCATCGGGGTGCGCTTAGCAAACTCGGCGTCCTACGGGCGCACCGCGCTCATACCCTGCTCGGCGGCCGGAGGGCCGACGGTAAGACTATGGAGGGGCATCACCACGCGCACTATCTGCCGCTGATCACCGGCCGGCGGGTCAGCGGCCTGGTGGTCTGGGTGCCCGGCGAGCTGCCCGCCGACGAGCT
>DASTBN010000434.1:0-13561 GCA_035712045.1 Pseudonocardiaceae bacterium | reverse complement strand
GGTCCAACCGCTGGAAGGCAGCGCTCAACGCCTTCGAGATCACCTTCGACGGACGCCTGTCCGCCGCACGCAACGCATCGTAACCATACTGTGACAATCAGTTACACCGTTAGCTTGACAGACCCGCCGCCGCACCGATTGGCGCAGCAACTCGCGGATCTCCTCGGCCTCATCGAGCTTGTCGAACTCGCGCATGCGCTCCTGGATGCCCTTGGTGATCGGTAGGTCCTGCGGTGCGATGACGTCGCGCCCGTTCCATTTGGCCGAGGCGCGCCCGGTAATGGCGATGTCGTCGATCATCTGGTCGACGAAGTCGCGGAACCGTCGCAGATCATTTTTGTCAATGTCGATGCTCGCAACCGAGCGGAAGAACCGCTCGAACACCGGGACACCCGAGGGATGAGTCATCCCGTCACCTCCCGCTCGCATTACCGCGATGGTGGCAGTGCAGCGGGAGCAGCCGCACCGCTCCGGCGGGTGGAAATTTTGCCGACTGGTTCACTCCCGCAGGCCGACGCCGCCGGGAGCGGTAACCGTCACGGTGATCCGCGGCGTGCTTGCTTTCCCGTTACCTTGAGGACAGTCCCTAGTGGTTACGGACATTGCGGTGGAGCGAGTGGAGTTCCGTTGCCCGGAGTCGCACTGGCGGTCCGTTGTTGACTACGACGTCGTGACCTACACCGACGCGGACGGGGCCGACATTTGAGTTCTATTCCCAGGACGGTGTGCCGGTCTTGTCCCCGTACACCGTCGGCGGGGCGCCACTGTGCCCGGTATGCCACCGTGCGGTGGTGGGAACGCCAATCGCTCGGCGCCTTATCCCGGTGCCGCCCGGAGACGACCGTAGGCCACGGCATCGTGTCCAATGGGGAGGCACATCGCGCGCAGCGGCGCAACGTGCCGCTGCTGCCTGGCACATCGATGCGCTCCGACGAGATCAGTCGTCCGGCCGGGGCGGAAGCGGGAAGCGCAACGACGCCGCAACCAGATGCTCCTTCAGGACGCTGTCCGCGCCGACGTGCTTGATCGAGCCGCCCTCATCGATGACCACCTCGATCAGCTCGTCAACGATGTCGGGGGCGCGCCGGACCGGGCGTTTACACAAGGGACAAGTTTGGCCGGCAAGGGCAAGCCAGCGGTCACGGTCGCAGATCACGCCCGGTCTGATCGCTCCATCCTGGACCATCAGGTGACTCACCGCGGCGACGCTGCCGGCCCACAAGCACGGCGGTAGGCCGACTGCGGCCAGACCGCCCACGGCTGCCGTCTCCAGTGTCTCGGCCACGAGGCGTTCCTCCTCAGACCGCTCGTAGCGGCCGACGATCGCGCTGGCCTGCTGCTTGAGGTCCCCGACGCTGAACGTCGCCTCGTCGACTGTAAAAGTGCCGGCCACCCGTCTGCGCAGGTCCGACGGGAGGAAGTCGAGGAAGCGGGGCAACTCGGGCCGGGGACCGCCGATGGCCAACAGCTCGCATCCGTCAGTCCGGGATAGCTCCTCCAGCATGGTGACCACCTGGCGGAAGTGCCGCTTGATCAGCTCATCGGCTTTGTGGTCGTTGCGGCCTGGGTCGCCCGACAGCCGCAGCGTGCCGGCCTCACGCATCTGGTCCAGGTAGAGCTCCCACATCCGGGCCGAGTCCCGGTGCACCACGGCAACACCGCACCGCTGGTACTCGTCCAGCACCGCCAGCATCGAACGGACCCACGGCGTCTCGTCGACGATGACACGGTCGCGCACGCCCCGGGGCAGTTGCACCTGTTCAAAAAACCCGCGACCGCTGCAGGAAAACAGCGCCACCGTGCCGGGTGGCCAGCTTTGCTCCTCAGCCACCCCCGCGATCCGGCCGATGTCACCCCGCAGCGACATCATCGCGTCGTGACCGAGCGCGTGATCCTCGGCCATCGGCCGGATTTCGTGCAGCCGGCTGTCTACCTGGCTACGGACCATGGCGCCGCGGCTGCCCAGATCCGTAGGTACCCGCACATACAGCGACACCACCGGCAGCCCGTTGCCGGTGAACCCCACGATGCGATTGATCGTTTCCGTGGTGATCATCTGATCAGCGGATGCTCAGGAGGACTTGTCTGCTCGGCGTTGTATCTGGACGAACTCGTCGGCAAGCCACATCAGGACCGGGCCGTTCTCATCCACACCAGGTATGAGATGCAGTGCCTCGTACGCCTCGCCGATGCACTTCACGACGAGGTCACGCTCTTTGCTCCCGATGTCAGCCTGTGTCGTCATCCTCATCTCCTCACATATCGTTATGTATTGGTACTCACCACGCGCCGAGTTGATCAGGCCGGTCACTCCAGCGTGCGGTCGATGTCTATCTCGACGTTGTGCCGCAGGGCTCGGGAGATCGGGCAGGTCATCGCCGCGGCTTCCACGATGCGGTGGAACTTGTCCGCTTCGATGCCCGGCACCAGGACGGACACCGTCAGCGACATCTGGCCCTATCCGGGGGTCGCCGCTGGGCAAGTGGTCCAGCGTGCAGTCCGCGTCGACCCGCACGTGCTCCGGTGGATGATCCGCGGCCGTCAGTGCGGCGCCGATAGCCATCGCCAGGCTCGCGCTGTGTGCGCCGGCAAGCAGATCCTCCGGGGTGGTCTCCTCAGGAGATCCGTCTCGCTGGCCGGACAGCGACATGTAGTGGGTCGGCGAATGCCGCCACAACACCACGGCGAAACAACGCCGCAAACTCCACCAGAAACTGGCCGCGCGCGCGGCCAGCGGGCCGATCCAGACGGTTGTCGCCGTCCGAGTGGTCCTCGCTTTCTGGCGCTGCGCCACGCGTCCGTTGGCCATGTCAATCCTTTTGTTATCGAGTCATTTGTTGTCTAGCTGTCACGGTCGCGGTGGAATAACCGCCGCAAAAAGCGCGGAAGGTGCTTGCCCGAGCGGTCGTCGGCGTCTGGTTGGTCCCGTGTTTGGCTGGCCGGCGCGTTATCAGCTCGGGTGCTGTCTCCGGGGTAGGGCATGTCGTAATGCTGGTAAAGGCGTCGCTCCTCGTCGGGCGACAGCTCGCTACCGGGCTGCGCTGAAGGCGCGTCGCGCACTTCATCGCCGGTCACCGATACCTGCAGGTCATCGTCGTCGGAGGTCCGCGCCTCTCGCATCGGCACGAAGCACAGGGCTGCATCAGCAGGTCCGGTGGCGACCAGTGCCCACGCGGGCTGGTCGTCGTCACTGTCGACATAGAATTCTTCGATTGTGCCGATAGGGTTACCGTCCGGGTCGTAAAGGACACGTCCCTCATAGGCGACCCATTCAATGGCCTGTGTCATTGAGTTCTCCTCACGAATGCTGATCAAATTTCTTGCGGTGTTGAGTAATCAGGTGAGGACCCGCTCGACGGCAGCGACGATGATGTCTGGGCGGGCAGCGACCGGAATGCCGCGAACGAATACGCTCGGTGTCCCGGCCACACCTCGCGCCGTCGCACGTTCGGTCACAAACGATGGCCAGGGCAGGTAGGTGCCTGCGCGGATCGTCTCTGCGAACTCCGGCTCCGTGATGCCAACCCGTTGGCCGAGTTCGACGAGCTGCCCGTCGGTGAGGCCGGGACCGCCCTCAGGAGGCTGGTACTCGAACAGCATCTGGGCGTACTCGTGGAACTTTCCGGCATCCGACGCCGCCGCCGAGGCCGCGGCGGCCCGGGTGGAGTATGCGGTGGTCGACGCCGCGTCGAGGAAGTTCATCGGGTGGCGGATGTAGGCGATGATCTGCTCCGCCAGCAGCCGGTCCAGGGTCGGTCCGGCCCACAGCTCGAACTGCTTGCAAAACGGGCATTGGAAGTCGATGTAAGCCTCCACGTCGACCGGCCCGGTGCCCACCACGATGCCGTCTCCGGACGGGGTGACACCGCGCGGGACCGGAACCGGTGGAGCGGCGGTTCGATTCGGATTCATGTTGACGATGCTTCGCGCGGGGCGCCCTTCACGGCATCGGTCCGGCGGTGCAAGCTACGCCGCGCCGGTTCACCCTCCCAGGTCGGCTCTGGCCGCCGCCTCGCCGCGGTCTGGATGCAGACTGCTGTTTTTGGGGCTCCTGAAACAGCAGTCTGCTCAGAAAATGCGTCTGGTGGTGGGGTTCAGAGCGGCTGGCGCAGGCGTGGACGGTGGTCCAGGCGCGGGTGGCGAGTTGCAGGTTGAACCGGGTGTTGGGGTTGTTGAGGTTGCGGCCGGAGATATCCCGGATCCGTTGTAGCCGGTAGCGCAGGGTGCTGCGATGCAGCGACAGCATCTTTGCGGTGCTGTCGTAGTTGCCGCCGCATTCCAGGTAGCAGGACAGGGTGTCCACCAGCCGCGCGTCTTTGTCGGTGTCGTAGTCGATCAGCAGACCGAGCCAGCGGCGGATGAACACCTCAACAGAGTTGATGTCGGGGATCTCCGAGAGCAGCTGGTAGATGCCGAGATCTTCAAACAAGGTGGCCTGCTCCGGAGAACCGGTGGCTACCTGCATCTTCAGCGCGAGCAGAGCCTGGCTGTGCGAGCGAGGGAACTCGGGTGGCTGGGTGCACGGTGCGCCCACCCCGACTCTACAGCTCCCGTGCGGGCCCATCTGAGCGATGACCGCCGTGCGGAACTGTTCCCAGTCTTTGTCGGCGTCACTGAGCACTGCTACCCCGCCTGGACGCGCGGCCAGCAGTGATCCGATCCCGGTGGTGCGCATCGCCCGGCGCACGGCGTGATAAAAGGCCTCGTGGTCGGCACGCGGAGGCCCATTGGTGACGAACACCACCCGATGGGGGCGAGCCAGGTCGTACCCTAGCGCCCGGGTCACCATCCGGGCAGAGCGGCGGCCGGAGTATGAGGAGGCGACGAGGTCATCGTCGATGAGCGACCGCTGGGCACCTTCACCCGGCAGCTGTTCCTGGGTGACAACCTCGATGCGAACAAGCTCTCCGCGGATTATGACCGCGGCCTGCTCATGCTGACGATCCCGGTCTCCGAGGAAAGCAAACCGCGTCGGATCTCCCTGAGCGGGCCCGGACACCGGTCTACCCGAACGCAACCTGGTAGGGCACGCCGGGTGGATACGCGGGATATGTGCGTTAGCGGCAGGGGGATCTGAGTTGCTTGCCTCTGCCGGAGACGATGCCACGCTACGGATCTGGGACCCGGCCACCGGTGCCCTCGAACAGACCTGGAGAAGCACACCGGCCGGGTCAACGCGGTGTGCCAGGTGCGCGGCGGCGGGCGCGAGCTTCTTGCCTGCGGTGGTAGCGACGGCACGGTGCAGATCTGGGATCCGGCCACCGGTGCCCTGGAGCGCACCCTGGAAGGGCACGCTGGGTGGGTCAACGGGGTCTGCCCGATACACGTCAAGGGTCGCGAGGTGCTTGCCTCGGCCGGTGACGATGACACGGTGCGCATCTGGGACCCGGTGACCGGTGTGCAACGGCTCATTCTGCACGAACCGATGGATGAGCCGCACCAGCGCGCGCTCAGTGCGAGTAGGCAGCGGTAAACGCGCCGGATCGTGCCATGAAACTCGACGTCACCGGTCGGGCATATCACCATCCACGGATGCTTGCGATGCTCCGTGGTGGGCTGCGCGTGCGGGCCGTGATGCCGGCTTGAGTGCTCCGCCGACCTGTCCAGCAACCAGCCAGCCAACGGATGGCACCGCTGCTGGCGTGCGGGCTGTGGCCAGACCCTTCCCCGGCGTCGAGCGCTAGACCTCCATTGTGCCGCCAGTAATTGTCGAGCGTCAGGTTTGGTCCAGCCGGGGCAGAACTACTTCCTGCACAATGAGCAGGGCGGCCGCCGCAACGGGAATGGCCACGAGAGCGCCAATGATCCCGAACATCACGCCGCCCAGCACCACCGCGACGACCGTGACTACTGACGGGATGTGCACAACGCGACCAATGATCTTGGGGAAGAGCAGGTAGTCTTCCAGGAACCGGTAGAAGATGTAGAACCCGGCGGTGGCCAGCGCTACCGGCACCGACACGGTGAGCGCGACCAGGCACACGACGGCCCCGGCAACGGTCGAACCGACGACCGGGATCAGGTCCAGCAGCGCCACCATGACTGCCAGCAGCACCGGGTAGGGCACCCCGAAGATCAGCAGCCAGATGAAGGTCATCGCTCCGGCGATCAGCGAGACGATCACGTTGCCTATGACGTAGGCCCCGATCTGCCCGATGATCCGGTCGCCAATTGCAATCGCTCTCGGCCTGCGGGACCGAGGAATCAGCTGGTAAACCGTGCTACGCAGCTGGGGAAAGGAGGCGAGAAAGTACACCATCAAGACAGTGACCGCGACGACGCTGGTTACCGCACTGAAGACGATCGTTCCCGCGCCAAGTATCCCGTTGACGATGCGCGACGACCCGCCACTGAACAGGTCGGTCACGGCCTGCTGGAGGTGGAGCCGCTCATTAAGTCTTCCGAGTGCAGAATGCGGGTTTTGCAATATCTGCAGGTAGCTGGGCGCCCGCGCGACAAAGGCGCTGCCCTGCGTGATCAGCGTCGGGATCACGGCAGCAAGGAACCCGAGCAGCACGCCGATGGAAGCGATACAGATCAGAGCCACCGAAGCCTGCCGGGACAGTCCACGCCGAACGAGCCAGGCCACAGCCGGCTCGAGGCCGATTGCGGTGAACAGCGCCAGCCCGATGAGCATCAGTGCATGCCCCGCGAGCAGGATCAGCTCGACGCACCCGGCGACGACCGCGACGCCTGTGGCCGCGGCCACCGCGATCCGGAACGGAGATTGGCGGCCGAGCGGCCTATCCGTCTGGTCAAACCGGGCATCCTTGCCCGCGATGGCGGCGCCGCCTCCATCGGCCTCGGTGACGGGTTCTGGACGGTCGGTAGTAGACGTGCTGCTCATGATGGGCGGAGTCGTTGCGCGCGTGGCGGAGTCTCCGTCGGACGGCGGTGGCATCGTCTCAGTTCTCTTCTTCCGTATCCGTAGCTGCGCCACTTCTTTTGTTACTTTGAGCCTGATTAACCGGGGGCCATCGTCGTGCTACGGGACCTGCTTGGATAGCAGGTACGCTCGCCTGTTTTGGCGCAGAGCTGCATGGGTTCGCTTTACGAGGAAAAGGCATCGGCAAGTGTTGGGTAAATCCGAAACAGATTGTTAAGCTGCAAGACATCAAGCATGCGGCGTACCGTCTGCGTGATGTACACCAGGCGCAGGGATGTCCCAGTAAGGGCAGCTGTCCCACGGGCCTCCAGCAGCACCCACACTCCGCTCGTAGATAGGAATGTGACGCCGGTGAGGTTGAGCACGAGCATCGGCGGCGGCAAATTAAGTTGATCTGCCAACTCGGCGCGCAGCGTCGGCGCTGTGAACGCGTCGGCTTCCCCGCCGACCTGCACCACGGCGACCCTGTTGCGAGACGCCAGGCCGCGACGTCGATCAGGTTGTGCGCCGGAGTGGCACCAAGCGTCGAGTATGTATCCAAGTACATGATCTCGGCGCCCCTTGCTTTGCCACGCATTTGCGGCCCCTTGCTGCCGGAGCCGCTTCCATGTTGCAGGGTGCCTGCCCTAACGGCACTGGCCTGGCGGCACCATGCTGAGTGCGCTGGCTCGTCCCGCTAGAGCAGCCTGATCGATAGATCCGGTTTCTGCTGGCAATCTGACATGCCGCGGTCGGCGTGGAAGCCCAATAATTTGCTCACCGTTTGGCCGGTGCTAGCCGGGGTACTGAGTCTGGAGGAGGTGACGGGTGATGGCGGCGTCGGATGTCGAGCGGCTTCGCCGGGCTCTGGCGGATGTCGATTTCCCGGCCGAGAAAACCAACGTGGTGCGCTCCGCTGACCAAACCGGTGCCGACGATGACACGGTGCGAGCCCTCAAGTCGGTGCCACCCGTCACTTACTCCAGGTTGCTGTCGGCTTCAGATCTCCACCGCTCCGGCGTTGCGCCGATTCTGTTCGCGTCATCGAGACAGACCCCCGATTCGCTGCACTGGTTGTGGCACGGACGCCGACGGGAAAGCCGCACCGGCTTGCATGACAACAACCTCCGCGATGTGACCCGTGGGTACCCACGCAAAACCTGGGCTCAGCCAGTACAACAAGGATATTCCGGGCCATCCAATCGCAGACGAGATCGGTGAGAACCGGGGAAGCCACGGCCGTTCCAAGATCGCGATGGGGTTTGAGCTGGGCTCTCTCGCGGGTTGATGCGATTTGATCACATGCGGTGTGTCTGGGGTGGTGATGGGACGAAGCTCCGATATGGACAGTGATCCTCTCACCGATCGTATCCCCGGAGCTTCGTCGTGGTTCAGTCTGTCAGTGATCCCGCCGTGCCCGCACCAGGTGGGCCGGTGGTGTCGGTACCGGTCGCCGGTGTGTGTGCTGACCTGCTGGAAGTGCTGGGCGGGGTGAGTGATGGCCGCTCAGATCAGGGTCGTGATCATCCGGTGCCGGTGGTGCTGGCCCTGGCCGCCGCAGCGGTGGTCGCCGGGATGAGGGGCTATACCGCCATCACCGGCTGGGTGGCCGATCTCCCGGCGGCGGTCCTGGCGGATCTGTACGTCCGTGCTGGTGCGCTGCCCGCCGGGGGCAGGCGTCGAAGACCACGATCTGGCGAGTGCTCACCGACACTGACGCCGATGCCTTCGATGCCGCCATCGGCCGGTGGCTGAGTGGCCTGGCCGGGCTCACCACTACACCGGCCACCGGGACCGCGGCGACTCGCCGGTGTTGATGCGGGTGAGGCTGGATGGCAAGACGATCCGTGGCGCCAAGGACGCCGAGGGGAATCAAACGCACCCGCTCGCGGCCCTGGCCGGCCCGGATGCCGCCACCTCGGTGGTCGCCGCCCAGGCCGAAGTCGGCGCGAAGACCAATGAAGTGCCGATGGCGGCAGAGGTGCTGGGCCAGATCGACCCGCACGGCAAGATCGTGACCGCCGACGCGCTCCACACCGTCAAGGCCACCGCGCAGCACATCCACGAGCATGGCGGGGAGTTCGTGCTCCCGGTCAAGGAGAACCGCCGCGCCCTCTTCGACGCCCTCGACACCCTGCCCTGGAAGGAGGTCCCCATCACACACCGCACCCTCGACAAAGCTCACGGCCGCATCACCACCCGCACCATTCAAGTCCTCCCCCGCCCCGCCGGATCTGCCATTCCCGCACGTCAATCAAGTATTCTTGATCGAACGCTATGTCAGCGGCCACCACGGCCAGCCGATCTCCGCCGTCGCCGCCCTCGGTGTCGCCAGCCCGAAACCCGATCAGGCAAGCCCCGCCAGCCTGGCCCGCTACGTCCGGGAACAGTGGTCGATCGAGTCCCCGCACTGGATCCGCGACACCCTCTACCAAGAAGACAAATCCCAGATCAGAACCCGATCCGGGCCCAGAATCATGGCCGCGCTCCGCAACCTCGCCATCGGCGCTCTCCGGCTGGCCGGGCGCACCGACATCACCGAAGCCACCCGCTGGGCCGCACGCCGCATGGACCGGCCCTTCACCATCCTCGGACTCACACCATGATCCATGATCTTGGAACGGCCGTGCTGGCAGTTCAACGCGCGCCAGCTCAGGGTCGAACTGCGGCATGGCCTTGCTCCAGCGGATGGAATGTCTTGGGGAGATTTGCACCGCCCAGGCCGAAGTGGTGCGCTGCCCGGCGCTGCCAGGCTCGCCACCTAACGATTACCGGCGACGGTGGGAGGTCGGCGTGCTCGGTCGCCTTGGCAACCCTCGGCGCGTGGTCCTGGGAAGGACTGCGGTGTTCCCTCAGCGCGTCCTGGCCACTCTCACGACCATAGTGATCGTGCTGCTGACCGCGGTCGGCTGCAGCAGCTCGACTACCAATGGCGTCATTCCGCGCTCCAGTGATGGAGCAAGCGCGCACGCACTGGAGCAGGATTTCACCCGGGTTGTCCACGGGACCCTGCCGTCCATTGTGGAGATCGTCAGTCCGAGCGGGCTGGGATCTGGAGTGATCTTCGACGACAAGGGTGATGTCGTGACCAACGCCCACGTAGTCGGCAAGTCCGTCTCTTTCGAGGTCCGCCCGTCAATCGGTACCCGCACCTATCCGGCCACCCTGGTGGCTTCCTACCCACCCGATGACATCGCGGTGATCCGGATGCAGGGCGCGCCTTCGCTGAAACCGGCGAGGTTCGGTCACTCATCCACACTCGAGGTGGGAGACATCGTGCTGGCCATGGGTAACCCGTTGGGGCTGGACGCCACAGTGACCAACGGGTTGGTATCAGCACTCGGCCGTACTATCGAGGAGCCGCGTAACGGGGACCAGCCCGGAGCAGTGCTCAGACAGGTCATCCAAACCAGCGCTCCGATCAATCCCGGCAACAGCGGCGGTGCCCTGGTCAACCTCAACAGCGAGGTCGTCGGCATTCCGACGCTCGCGGTGGTGAATCCGGAGTTTGGCGGGAGCGCTCCTGGCATCGGTTTCGCAATCCCCAGCGACACCGCGACCGACCTGGCATCTCAGATCGTGGTTAACGGGCGGGTGGTCAATTCGAGGCGGGCAGCACTCGGTGTGTCGATCAGCACGGTGACCGACGACGCAGGTAAGCCGGTCGGGGTCGGCGTCCTCGGTGTGACCCAAGACAGCCCGGCAGCCAAGGCGGGATTGCAGAACGGGGACGTGATCATCAAGGTGGACGACACCCCGGTCGCCACCGCCCAGCAGCTGCAAGAGCTGCTCTCTCAGCATAGGCCCGGCGACACCCTGCACATCACTTTCCTGCGACCACCCGCGGAAGCTCAAACGGTCACGCTAACCCTGGGCGAACTACCCGCCAGCTAACTGTTGTCTCCAGAGATCAGAGGTCACTATCACCAATCCCTTGATCCGATCCTTGAAGGGGTGCACCGTGTACAACGCGGATGGAACAGCTCGCGGAGCGACCGCGACTGGGCTTGTTGTCTACCTCGACCCGAAGAAAATGTGGCCTATCATGGCGCTGCGCGGCACGCTGGCGATCTTGTTCGGGATCGTCGCATTGCTATGGCCGGGCATCACCCTCCTTGGGCTAGCGCTGTTGTTCGGGGCATGGGCTTTGCTGGACGGAATATCTTTCCTTGCCAACGCCTTCCGGCAGGGGTGGGCCCACGCGCGGTGGCATGACTGGATCCCGTCGCTTCTCGCTGGCCTGCTCGGAATCGCCGCCGCAGTGGTTACCGTATTAATTCCGGCAATCACCATCGTTGTGTTGATCATCGTGGCGGGTATCCTCTGATCGGTGTAGGCATCGCCGAGATCATGATCGCCGTACGGTTGAGACGGCTTATCCATGGAGAGGCCTTTTTGGCCCTCGCCGGGCTGGTCGGCATCATCGCCGGTATCATGATCTTGATTTGGCCACTCTCCGGGGCGCTAGCGCTCACCTTCGCGCTCGGCGTCTACGCACTGGTATCGGGTGTTTTGCTGCTGGGTCTGGCCTTGCGGCTGCGCCATCTGGTGCGGTCCGGAGACGTTTCCGCTCCGGGTCGGCCGGGAGCGGGAAGCGCAACATGGCCGCAGCCAGGTACTCCGTGACGGCGGTATCGGCGGAGAGTTGGTCAATCGAGCTTCTCCGTTTTCCTTGCTCTGCCAGCACGAATCTAGCCATTCGGTTCACGCCTGGCAGGCTGAGGGCTCGAGGGGCAATTACCATGCAGAATGATAGTGGCAGAAGGCCAAGCATAATACGGCATAAAGAGGAAGGAAGGGATTGAGGTTGGATTCTGCCGTTATCTCTATCGAGGGCGCGGTGGCTACTGTGGGGCCACAGTAGCCGGCTATCCGACGTGGAAATATCCTTGCAATCGGCGGGCAAGTAGGGGCCGACCCTCGCTCGGGCATACTCTGTGACGGGATCCACGAGCAGCTGCGCAGGCGATGACCAACGTACAAGATCTTCTTAAGCAAGCCGGAGCATCCTTCTCTGATGCGGTAATGCTCCACGTCTACCTGGCGGAAGAGGGTCATTTTAGAGAGATGGACTCTGTCTTGGGTGAATTTCTGACAGAGCCATACCCTGCGCGCACAACAGTTTACACTCGATTGCCCCCAGACTTTCTTCGTCGAGATAGAGGCTTTGGCTGTCTTAGAATAACTCTTCCCTCGGGCGCGCGTCGAAGCCCGCAGTCTGCATCCAGACTGCGGTGTGGGGGTGGTGGGGTGGTGCGGGCATTCAGAGGGGCGGCGGGGCAGCCCGACCCGACCCGCCGCCATTGGGCCGCCGGTCATTTATGCCGGCGGGCCTCTCTGATCCCCATCTCACCGGCGTCGAGCGATCACCTTCACTGTCGTCGAGGCGTGCCATATCCGATCGATCCACGGGGACCAATTCCTGCACCGCTTTCCACACCACAGGTTGAGACGCTGGCTCATAGGGGGCTCGGCTGATCTGCAGGGCCAGGTCTGATTCCGATTATTCGCTCCAGCAGATCGTCGCGCGCTCACCGCAATCCCGGCAGCATGGTGCGGTGCCTGCGGCGTCCGGTCACCGCAACTGCATGACGAGATAACGAGAGGAGCAACATGACCAGGGAATTGCAGGGGAAGCGTATCGCGATCCTGGCGACTGACGGGGTCGAGCGGATAGAGCTCGAGCAACCACGTGGGGCGCTGTACGGCGCGGGCGCTACTTCCGAGTTGCTGTCCATCCATCCGGGAGAGATCCAGGCCCGCCAGTTCGACATGGTCTCCGCCGGAACGTTCCCGGTTGACTTAGAGGTTTCGGACGCCTCGGTGGACGACTATGACGCGCTGCTGCTACCAGGGGGCACCGTTAACCCAGACAACCTGCGGCTCAACCGCGACGCGGTCAACTTCGTCAAAAACTTTGTGTCGACCGGCAAGCCAATCGCGGCGATTTGCCACGGACCATGGACGCTGCTGGAGGCTGGCGCAACACGGGGACGCCGGATGACCTCATGGCCGAGCTTGCAAACCGACCTGCGCAACGCTGGCGCTGACTGGGTTGACGAGGAGGTCGTCGTCGACGGTCAGCTCATCACCAGCCGTGGACCCAACGACCTGCCGGCTTTCTGCGCGGCGATCGTCGAGCAGTTCGCCCTCGTCCGGCAGCCAACCGCGGGTTGACGAGAGGAGTAATCCAGCAAGACGCTGCTGCTCAGCCGGGGTGCCCTGGCAGGACGAATTAATGCTCCCGCATGGTTCTGGCGGGTCGGTGCGGCTGTCTTTACCCCCACACACCCTGGGCGGGTGACGATCGAAATCAACCCGCCATGGGGAGCAAACGAGGGTAAGAGCGACAGCACGAGCCAGCTGGTGGATGGGCTTGGCTTGTTCAGCTTGGGCCTGGGCACCGCGCAACTGCTGGCGCCGGGGGCGGTGAATCGGTTGGTCGGGGTGTATGACCACGCGATGAGCCGGGCGGTGATGCGCTGGCTGGGTGGGGCCAGAGAATTCGCTGCGGGTGTTGGGATCGAGTCGAGGCGCCGGGCCGACCTGTGGCTGTGGGCTCGGGTAGCCGGGGACGTGTTGGACCTCAGCATGCTCGGAGCCGTGCTGGCCAGTCCGAGGCGCGACCCGGTCAGGCGGAGCCGGGCCGCCATAGCCGCGGCCGCGGTGGTGGGGGTGACAGTGGCCGATGTGGTC
>DASTBN010000433.1:0-2217 GCA_035712045.1 Pseudonocardiaceae bacterium | reverse complement strand
GGCCCGGACATCCCCGACGGCAAGATGGGGCTCGACATCGGCCCCGCCACCCGTGACCTGTTCGTCCGCAAGCTGGCCGACGCCAGGACGGTTTTCTGGAACGGCCCGCCCGGGGTGTTCGAGTTTCCCGCGTTCGCCGCCGGCACGCTGGCGGTCGCCGAGGCGATCAGCCACGTGACTGGGCTGACCGTGGTCGGCGGTGGCGACTCAGCGGCAGCCGTTCGGCATCTCAAACTGCCAGCCGACGCGTTCACGCATATCTCGACGGGAGGCGGGGCGAGCCTGGAATATCTGGAGGGCCGCGAACTGCCCGGGCTGGCGGCGCTGGAGGCGAGCACTTGAGCGGGGGCGGGCGCGAAGCGCGGGGGCGGGGAGAGCAGAGCGGCAGCAGCCGGATGCCGCTGATCGCCGGCAACTGGAAGATGCACTACAACCACCTGGAAGCGCTCGCTCTGGCGCAGAAGATTGCCTTCGCGCTCAAGCCCCAGGACTACCCGGCCACCGAGGTGGTGGTGCTACCACCGTTCACCGCGCTGCGCAGCGTGCAGACCCTGGTGATGGGGGACAAGCTGGATATCCGCTACGGCGCGCAGGACATCTCCCAGCATGACGACGGCGCCTACACCGGTGACGTGTCCGGGTCCATGCTCGCCAAGCTGGGCTGCGGCTACGTGCTCGCCGGGCATTCCGAGCGGCGCCAGTACCACGGGGAGGGCAATGCCGTGGTGAACGCGAAGGTCAAGGCCGCGCTGAAGTGGGGCCTTGTGCCGATCGTATGCGTCGGCGAGACCCAGGAGATCCGCCAGGCGGGACACCAGGTCAGCCACTGTGAGTCACAGGTGGACGGGGCACTGGAGGGCTTGACGAGCGAGCAGGCGGCCGGCCTGGTGATCGCTTACGAGCCGATCTGGGCGATCGGTACCGGTGAGGTAGCCGAGCCACAGGACGCGCAGGAGGCTGCAGCGGCCATCCGTGACCGGGTTTCGGCGGTTCACGGACCCGATGCGGCCGCGAATGTGCGTATCCTGTATGGCGGGTCGGTTAAGGCCGACAACATTGCAGTAATGATGGCCCAACCAGCCATCGATGGTGCCCTGGTCGGTGGGGCCAGCCTCGATGCCGGTGAATTCGTGAGAATCTGCCGGTACCGGGAACTGGCCGTCGGTGCCTGAGCACGGTACCCGGAAGGACGAGATCGGCAGTGGTCATCGCAATTTCGGTCGTTCTGCTCATCACGAGTCTGTTGATGATCGTCCTTGTGCTGCTGCACAAGGGCAAGGGCGGCGGCCTGTCGGACCTATTCGGCGGCGGGGTCTCCTCCTCGCTCGGCTCGTCCTCCGTGGTTGAGCGGAACCTGGACCGTCTCACGATCTTTACCGGAGTGCTCTGGTTCCTCTGCATCGTGGCCCTGAATCTGTTGCTCAATCACTAAGGGTCGAACCCGCATCTGGCCGGGTGAGCGGATTAAGCAAGGGGTGGTCAGTGGGTAGTGGCAACGCCATCCGGGGGAGCCGCGTAGGCGCGGGTCCCATGGGTGAGGCGGAACGTGGCGAGGCGGCACCGCGGATACGTGTGTCCTTCTGGTGCGCGAACAACCATGAGACACGGCCGAGCTTCGCAACGGATGCGGCGGTCCCCGAGCACTGGGACTGTCCCAGGTGCGGCTTCCCGGCCGGCCGGGACGAGGCCAACCCCCCCGACCCGCCGCACAGCGAGCCCTACAAGACGCACCTGGCCTACGTGAAGGAGCGGCGCACCGACTCCGACGGTGCCGCCATCCTGGCCGAAGCCCTGGACCGGATCAAGCGCGTCTAGAAGCACCGGCCCCCCCGCTTGTCAGTGCGCGAAGCTCTGCCGCTTGCCCTCGGGGAATAGTGGCGCGCAGTCGGACGGGTGCGCCGCCAGGGTGCGCCAATGGTGGTTCAGGTCGGCTAGGAACGCATCGGCCAGGTCCCGGCCGAAACCGTTGCGGATCACCACCCTGATGACCGCCGTGTCGGTGAGATCCGCGGGGAAGGTGTAGGCGGGCACCAGCCAGCCGCGGGTACGCAGCCGCTCGGTGAGGTCGAACACCGTGTAGCTGGCCTGCGGATCCGCGATCTTGAACGCGAACACCGGCAGTTCCCGGCCCTCGGTGATCAGTTCGAACGGGCCCATCTTGGCGATGCTCCCGGACATGTGCACGGCGATGTCCTGGCACGCCTGGTGCACCCGCTG
>DASTBN010000432.1:0-3643 GCA_035712045.1 Pseudonocardiaceae bacterium | reverse complement strand
GCGACTACCGCGAAGGGCGCCACTGTGATCAGAAGGTAGAGCGCCACATGGGCCCGGCTGGCGGTGGTGGAGGCGGCGGCGAAGAACAAGGTGTTGGCCAGGGCGACGGCGATGGCCGCGCTGGCGGCATAGTCCATCATCGACGCGTAGGTCAGCGAGGACAGCCCGGAGCGTCCTGCGCCGTCGGCGGTGGTGGCCTGATGGAAGCGTCGCATGCCACCACCGACGAGCTGCCTGCTGCGCCACGCGGCCACCCGGGTGACGGTGATCTTGCGGGGTGGTGGCGGGCCCTCCGGCCGGGGTTCCGGGCGGATCGGTTCAGTCGGCGGGTCAGGCGGATCACTGGGCTGCCAGTGATGAGTGTCCCCGTAGTGAGTGTCCCCGTAGTGAGTGTCCCAGCGGTGAGTGTCGTGGTCGCGTGCTCCCGGGGCGCTGCGGCGCGGGGACGGCGGCGGCTCGGAGCTGGCGGGCTGATCCCGTGGTACCCACTTGCGGCCACGGCCCAGCCCGCGGCGTCTCGGGGTGCCGGAGCGCTCGGCGTCTCCTCGGGACGCGGGCCGCTTCACGCCAACCATCCTCCCACCACCACCGCTCACTGCGGGCCAGCCACGAAACGCACCCGGAACAGCGAAGGCCAGTGTTTACCGGTGATCAGGAACTCATCGGTACCCGGGATCGCCGCGATGCCGTTGAGCACGTCGCCGGGGGCGGAGGGTAGCGGGGGGCCGGGCAGGCCCGACGCGTTGGCCACCCCCGTCACCGTGCCGGTGACGGGGTCGATGCGCAGGATGCGGTACGTCTGGTAAACGTTGGCCCACACCACCCCCCCGGCGCACTCCAGTTCGTTGATTTTGCGCACTGGCTCGTCACCCAGGCGGACCCGCACCTCACCCACGGGCGCAAACGTCGCCGGATCGCGGAAGGTCAGCCGATCAGTACCGTCGCTCATCACCAGCCGACGCCCATCGTGACACAGGCCCCAGCCCTCGCCTTGAAAGCGCACCTGGCGCCGTTGCGCCAGCGTCGCCGGGTCACGCTCGATGGCTATCCCGTTTCGCCACGTCAGCTGCCACAACCGGGTGCCGGCGACGGTGATCCCCTCGCCGAACAACGGTGTTGGCAAGCTGACCTCGCGCTGCGGCGCGTCACTAGCGGCGGTGTCACCAAACGCTGTGGCTCTCAGCCGGGACTGCCCGTCCAGCCCACTACCCTCGTAGAGCAGGCCATCGTGGATCTCCAGGCCCTCGGTGTACATGATCCGGTCGTGCGGGAGGATGGCTAGCACCTCGACTCGCAGCCGCTGCGCGGGGGGCGGCGGCGGGGATTGAGAGCAGCTGACCAGGGGCCCGGTCAGCAGAACGGCGGCGAGGACAGCCAGGCCCAGCACCGGCCGGATTTTCGGTGCTGAATACGGGTGCGGCACAATGGTCCTCGTGATTGGCGACCCTACCTCCCCGGTGGCTGCCGTGCGTGAGGCCATCGGGCTGGCTCGTGAGGCGGCGCAGGCCGAGGCCGCCGGGAGCCCCGTCGGTGAGTACGTGGGCACCCAGGCCGAGGACGCGGACGCGCTGACTCACCTGTTCGAGGCTGGCCTGCCGGGCTACCGGGGCTGGCGCTGGGCGGTCACGGTGGCCTCAGCGGGCCCGGGGACTCCGGTGACGGTCAGCGAAGTAGTGCTGCTGCCTGGCCCGGACGCGCTGGTCGCGCCATCCTGGGTGCCGTGGACTCAGCGGGTCCGGGCGGGTGATCTCGGGATCGGGGATCTGCTGCCGGCCGACCCGGATGATCCGCGGCTGGTGCCCGGCTACCTCATTGACGACGATCCCGCCACGGAGCCGCTCAGCCCGGAGCTCGGCCTGGGACGGACGCGGGTGCTCAGCCGGGACGCCCGCCTGGAGCTGCTGCGGCGCTGGCGTGAGAGCGATCACGGCCCAGACTCGGAGATGGCCCGCAGCGCCCCCGACCGGTGTGTCAACTGCGGTTTCTACCTCCCGCTCGGAGGCGTGCTGGGTGCGGCTCTCGGCGTGTGCGGCAACGACTTAGCGCCCGCTGATGGGCACGTGGTGCACGCTGAGTTCGGGTGCGGCGCGCATTCCGAGGTCCGCGTGGACACCAGCCCGAACGTCCCGGTGGCCGAGCTGGTCTACGACGACGCCGAACTGGAACTGCTGATCCGGGATTGAGCACTGATACCGACCCGTTCGGGACCGAGGCGTTACGTGCGGGGGTGCTGGCCGCGTGGCGGGGGTCACCCACCCGGTTCCGGGAGGACGCGAACGCCGAATCGGACCTGGCGCTGCTCGGTTACGCCGACCGGGTGTTCGTCGAGCTGGCGCAGAACGCGGCGGACGCCGCGCAGCGCGCCGGAGAGCCCGGGTACCTGCGGGTCGTGATCGAACAGGGCGAGCTGCGTGCCGCGAACACCGGGGCGCCGATGGACGCCGCCGGGGTGGCCGCGCTGGCCGCGCTGCGCGCCTCGGCCAAGCGGGAGGGCGCCAGCGTCGGGCGGTTCGGGGTTGGTTTCGCGGCGGTGCTCGGGGTCACTGCGGCACCGAGGGTGATCTCCCGCACCGGCGGGGTGGAATTCTCCGCTGAGCGCACCGCCAGGGAGATCGCGGACGATCCGGCGCTGCGCGCCGAGCTGACCCGCCGAGGTGAGCGGCCGCCGGTGCTGCGGCTGGTGTGGCCCGTCGCCGCTGACCCGCCAGAAGGGTTCGACACCGAGGTCCAGTTACCGCTGAGGGCCGGTGTCGACGCGGAAGCCCTGCTGGCGGTGTGCGCGGCTGAGGCTGGCGATCTCCTGCTGGCGCTGCCATGGCTGCGCCGCATCGACGTCGGTGACCGGGTGCTGCACCGCGACGATACCCCCGGCGATCATGCTGAGGGCCCGGTGCTCATCCACGACGGTGCGCGGTGCTCCCGCTGGCGGGTGGTGCGCCGGGCCGGGAGGTTTTCCCCTGACGTGCTGGCGGGCCTCGGGCCGGAGGCGCGAGCGGAGTGGAGCCTGTGCTGGGCGCTCCCGGTTGACGCGGGCGGGATCCCGCTGCCGCTGCGGGCGGATGTGCTGCATGCCCCCACTCCCACCGCGGAGCGGCTCAGCCTGCCAGCGCGGCTGATCGCGACCGTGCCCGTCGAGCCATCCCGGCGCCACGTCCATCCTGGGCCCGCGGCCCGCCTGCTGCTGGACGCCGCCGCGCGGGCCTACCCGGAGCTGACCGGTGCGCTGGCGCCGGATGCCCGGACCGCGTTGGTGCCGTTGCCGGGGTTCCCGGCGAGCGAGATCGACGCGGTGCTGCGCGAGGGTGTCATCGCCGCGCTGCGCCAGGCCCGGTGGCTGCCCACCGCGTGCGGGGGCCAGGCCGAGCCGGTGAAGGCCCTGGTACTGGACACGCCACTGCCCGAGCTGGCGCGGCTGCTGGGTGAGCTGGCACCGGAGCTGCTGGAGGCTGAGCTGGCTGGACGCGCCCACGCCGCCGCGCTCAGCGCGCTCGGCGTGCGGCGGTTAGGCCCGGCGGCGATCACCGGGCTGCTGGCCGGGCTGGACCGGTCCCCATCCTGGTGGCGGCGCTGCTACGAGGCCCTGGCCCCGCTGCTCGACACCGACCCCGGCGCCCGCGAGGAACTCGGTGGCTTGCCGGTCCCG
>DASTBN010000431.1:0-6041 GCA_035712045.1 Pseudonocardiaceae bacterium | reverse complement strand
CGACCACTTCCTCGCACCGCCGCCCTGGAGTTCCCGAACTCGACACCAGAGCGGTCCGGGCGGTCGTAAACCGCTCCCTGTCGAGTTCGGGAACCCCGGGGTGCCGCAAGCCCGGTTTTTTGCCCGCGCCCTCGCCGTAGCTCATCAACGGTCGCCCGGCTCGTTCCGCTGCCTCGCCGACGGGCATCCTTGAGTTGGGCGGAAATCCGCACCAATCAAGCTGACCCCGGCTTGCTCGCAGAGCTGCGAGAGATGCTGGGCGATGAGACGACGGACGACATTGAGGATCCGTGGGACCGGCGCTCGCACTAGCCGACACCTCGCTGTTCATCGCGCTCGAGCATGATCGGCCGCTGCGCGCCGAACCACCTAAGGCGCTCGTCGTCTCCATCATCACGATTGGCGAGCTGCAATCGGGCGTGCTGAGTGCCGCCGACACAGCGCGACAAGGGCGCTCCGACTGCGAAGCCTGGCCAAGGCGCTCGAATCGCAGCCGCTGCCAGTCGATGATGCGGTGGCGAACGTCCGGGCCCAGCTGCGAGCGCGGTTGCGTGAGTCGGGTCGACGGCTTGCGGTCAATGACTCGTGGATCGCCGCGACAGCGATCGCGCATGGGTTGCCGCTGGTCACTCAGGACCGGGACTACGCCGATGTGCCCGGCCTGGCTGTCCTCGCGCTGTAGCGTCACGGTTCGCGCCCGCCCCTGACCACTGTCGCGTGGCCTCGTCAAGGAGCCGGGAAACGTCAGTGACGCGGTCGCCCAAGGCGAGCAGCAGCCAGCCCGGGCCCTCGAGCCCGGAGCATGCCCAGCGCAGTCCCGGCTGCTCCCCCGGGTCTTCCAGGAGCGCGTTGATGCCTTCCCCTACCGTGGCCAGCATTCCGATGACGCGGGCGCCGTCAGTGCCGGCTGGGCCGGTGAGCACCGGATCGGCGCCGTCCAGCAGCAGGGTGTGCGCCAGCAGCGGCACACCAGCTAGCTCGATGGTGAGCTCGCCCGTGAACCGGCCGCCTCGCTGGCCCGCGCGCCCGAGCACGACGATCTCGCGGAGCATCGCGCGCGCCCCGCGCCGCAGGGCGACCCGCATCTGGCTGTGTAGTTCCGCGCCATCACAGACGACGGTCGGCTCCGGTCGCCAGTCCAGCGAGGCACCTTCCGCCGCTGACGCCGTCACCGCCCACCGCGCCGCGCCTGGCGGGCGACTGGCTTGCACCACGGTGGCGGCCGCTGAACACACCTGGACAGCGCCGCCCGCGCCGAGGCGGATGTCCAGGGCCAGGTCGTCCCCGCCCAGCGGGCCACCGGCTGCCTGCACCAGGTGCATCCGGTGCCCGCCGGTGGGGCGGAGCACGATGGGCGGGTCGCTGCGCCAGCACAGCCGAGATGCCTCGGCGGTGAGCTCAGCCCGCGCGCGCACGCGAGTTCAGCCGGCTGCGCAGCCACGTCGTGACCGGCCCGGCGTCGGGCTGGTCACGTAGCGAGATCAGTACCGTGGGCCGGTCCGCCCGCACCGCCGCCGCGTCCCGGCGCATCACGTCCAGGTCCGCGCCGACCAGCGGGGCGAGGTCGATCTTGTTGATGACCAGCAGGTCGGAGCGGGTGATCCCGGGCCCGCCCTTGCGGGGCACCTTGTCCCCGCCGGCCACGTCGATGACGAAGATCTGCGCGTCGATCAGGCCGTAGCTGAAGGTGGCGGTGAGGTTGTCCCCGCCGCTCTCCACCAGCACCAGGTCGGGATCGTGGCGTGCGGTGAGTTCCTCCACGGCGTCCAGGTTGGCGGTGATGTCATCGCGGATCGCGGTGTGCGGGCAGCATCCAGTGCGCACCGCCCGGATCCGCTCGTCGGGCAGCACCGCGTGGGTGCGCAGGAAGTCGGCGTCTTCGGTGGTGTAGATGTCGTTTGTCACCACCACCAGCGACAGCTCCTCGCGCAGCGCCCGGCACAGCGCCGCGACCAGGGCGGTCTTGCCGCTGCCGACCGGTCCCCCGATGCCGATACGCAGCGCCCGGTGACCGGGGGACGGGATCGGCACCGGGTCGATCTGATCGTCACGATGCAAACAACGTCACCTTCTTCGCGGCGTGCAGTTCGGCCAGTAGTTCCGGCAGCGGAGTACCGGTGCTGGGCAGCAGCCGGGGATCTCGCTGGGCGAACGCCTTGTGCGCTTGCCCAAGGCCGGCTACGACGATCCGCTGGGCGTCCGTACAGGACCGTGCCTGTACGGCTGCCACCGCGATCGGGTCCAGCCCCAGCAGCCGGATCGCGGCCGCGCAGGCACCGCCGAGCAAATGGTGCAAGGCAAGCGCCGCCGCCGCGTCAGCGTCATCCCCCGCAGCGGCGACCGCAGCGCCGAGCACCAGCGGGTGGTGCGGAGGTCCTATCTGGCTCAGTTCGTCGAGAGCGGCGGACGGCCAGACGCGGCGGGCGGTGCGCAGCAGCGTCATTCCCTGCGCGCGAGACGCTTCCCGGGCGGCGGCCGAGGGGATGCGGGCGCTCACGGCCGTGTCCCAGCTGGCCCAGGTCACCGGCCCGGCGACGGCCAGCAGGCACCCGGCCGCCGCAGCCGCCGCGATCATCAGCCCGCTGCCACGGAGCCGGCCAGCCAGGAACAGCGCGAGGCTGGTTTCGTCGCGGATCAGGCCTCGCTCGGCGGCGGCCTCCACTCCCCCGGAGTGCGCGTGCCCACCGGTGGGCAGCCGGGAATCGGCCAGCAGCAGCGACGCCAGGACCGTCATCAGAACAGGAAGTAGCGCTGGGCCATCGGGAGCTCCTCCGCGGGCTGCGGTTCGACCACCTCACCGTCGATCCGGACGGTGAAGGTCTCAGGATCCACCTCGATGCGCGGCAGGGCGTCATTCAAGGGCAGATCGGCCTTGCGCAGCGCCCGGGTGTCTCGCACCGGGACCAGGGGGCGCCGGACCGCGAGCCGGTCGGCGAGGCGGCCTTCGATCCCCGAGGGGGCGACGAAGTGCACCGACGTGGCGGCGGCGCTCGCCGCGGTAGCCCCGAACATCGGCCGGGGCAGCACCGGTTGTGGGGTGGGGATCGAGGCGTTGGAGTCACCCATCGCCGCCCAGGCGATCATGCCGCCCTTGAGCACGACACTGGGCCGCACCCCGAAGAACGCGGGCTGCCACAGCACCAGGTCCGCGAGCTTGCCCACCTCGACCGAGCCGATCTCAGCGTCCAGGCCGTGCGTGATCGCCGGGCAGATCGTGTATTTGGCCACATAGCGCCGGGCTCTCAGGTTGTCCGAGGTCTGCGGGTCCCCGGGCAGGGCGCCGACCCGGCGTTTCATCACGTGCGCGGTTTGCCAGGTCCGCAGGATCACCTCCCCGATCCGGCCCATGGCCTGGGAGTCCGATCCGATCATCGAGATGGCCCCGAGGTCGTGCAGCAGATCCTCGGCGGCGATGGTGGTGGGCCGGATACGGCTTTCTGCGAACGCGAGGTCCTCCGGCACGGCCGGGTTGAGGTGGTGGCAGACCATGAGCATGTCGAGGTGCTCATCGAGGGTGTTCACCGTGTGCGGGCGGGTCGGGTTGGTGGAGCTGGGCAGTACATGGGGCTGCGCGGCCACGGTGATGATGTCCGGCGCGTGACCGCCGCCGGCGCCCTCGGTGTGGTAGGCGTGGATGGTCCGCCCGCCGATCGCGGCCAGGGTGTCGGCGACGTAGCCCGCTTCGTTCAGGGTGTCGGTGTGGATCGCCACCTGCACGCCGGTGCGGTCAGCGACCCGCAGGCACGCGTCGATCGCCGCCGGGGTGCATCCCCAGTCCTCGTGCAGTTTGAATCCGCTGGCGCCGGCGGCGATCTGCTCATAGAGCGCTTCCTCGCCCACGGTGTTGCCCTTGCCCAGCAGCGCGATGTTGACGGGCAGCTCATCCAGGGCCTCCAGCATCCGCGCCAGGTACCAGGCCCCCGGAGTGACCGTGGTGGCTTTGGTGCCCTCAGCGGGGCCGGTGCCGCCGCCGATCAGGGTGGTGATGCCCGATCCCAGCGCCTCCGGCACCTGCTGCGGGCTGATCAAGTGCACGTGGCAGTCCACCGCTCCGGCGGTGAGAATCAGCCCGTTACCGGTGATCACCTCGGTGCCCGGGCCGATGACCAGCGCGGGGTGCACCCCGTCCATGATGTCCGGGTTCCCGGCCTTGCCCAGGCCGGCGATCCGGCCGTCCCGGACCCCGATATCGGCTTTGACCACTCCCCAGTGGTCCAGCACGACCGCGCCGGTGATCACCAGGTCCGGCGCGCCGTCAGCGCGGGTGGCCCGGGCCTGGCCCATCGACTCGCGGATCACCTTGCCGCCGCCGAAGACCACTTCGTCGCCGCCGCGCGGGCCCCGGCAGTGGTCCTCGGTGACCTCCACCAGCAGGTTGGTGTCGGCCAGCCGCACGCGGTCTCCCGTGGTGGGGCCGTAGAGCGTGGCATAGCGATCACGTCCGACCGTCCACGTGCCGCCGCTGGGCGGCTGAGGCGTTACCCCATCAGGGTCCGGCACGTCCAGGCGCAGGCCCGGGACGGTGCCGGTACCCCGCAGCGGCACCACCCGCACCACGCGCTCGATACCTGGCTCGAATCGCACTGACGTGCCGGCCGGCACCGCCAGCCGCATCCCGGTGGCGGCCGTCCGGTCCATTTCCAGCGCCGGGTTCGCCGCAGCGAGGTGATAGTGCGAGCCGACCTGCACCGGCCGGTCACCGGTGTTGCGGATGACCAGCTCCTGGCCGGCGTCCGATCCCAGCTCGACGGGTTCATCGGCGGGTAGCAGCTCACCGGGCACTGCGGCGGCGCCGGTCATGGGATCGGCTGGTGGACGGTGACGAGCTTGGTGCCGTCCGGGAAGGTCGCCTCGACCTGGACTGAGCTCATCATTTCCGGCACACCGTCCATGACATCCGCACGGCTGAGGATCCCCTGGCCGCCGGCCATCAGATCGGCGACGCTGCGCCCGTCCCGGGCTCTTTCCAGCACCCAGGAGGTGATCAGCGCGACGGCTTCCGGGTAATTCAGCCGCAGTCCCCTGGCGCGGCGCTCCCTGGCCAGCTGGGCCGCGACATGAACGAGAAGCTTCTCCTGCTCATGCGGCGACAGCAGCATGTCATCCTCCCGGAACCAGCGCTGATCCAGCGTCAATATAGCGTTATAGTGGCGCACATGGCGACGATTCAAGTGCGTGATCTCCCGGAGGACGTGGCGCAGACCTACCGGCGCCGGGCGCGGGCGTCGGGTAAGTCGCTGCAGTCCTACATGCGCGAGCAGTTGATCGCGATGGCCCGGCGCCGCGACAAGGCCGAGGTGATGGCGGTCGTAGAGCAGACGCTAAACCAGGATCCCGGACCCGGGTTGAGCGAGGACACGATCCGCTCCGGGCTGCGGGAGCTGCGGGGTGAGTGAGTACGTCGTGGACGCTTCCGCTGCGGTGAGCGCGCTGGGCCGCAAGGATGCGGTCGGCGTCGCGGCGCACAAGCGGATCGCCGAGGCGACCTGTCACGCTCCGCACCTCCTCGACGCCGAGGTGGGTCACGTCTTGCGACGCGGCGAGCGGGTCGGCGAGATCAGCTCGGAGACCGCGCACACCGCCCTCCGGGCACTCCCAGAGATGATCGATCATCGCTACCCACACACAGGCCAAATCGCATCACTGGCCTGGGAATTCCGGCACACGATCACCTTTTATGACGCGCTCTATGTCGCGCTGGCAACGGTGCTGAATGTACCTCTGCTCACTGGGGACACCAAGCTCAGCCAAGCCCCGGGCTTGTCCTGCCGGGTAATGCTGATCAGCTGAAGCTCACGTCACCTCAGCGGAGGGGGAGTACGGCTGAGTCCCTCCCTGCCCGGGGCTGGGGGACGATCTGAGTGGTTGGCGTGCCTTCTCCCGCCGCCGGCCGGGCCACTGGGTGCTCGACTAGGGCGAGGACGCGGGAGGCCATGAAACGGGCGGTCCGCACTGGCGTGCCGCTGCGAGTGACCTCGGTGACTTCCACGATCCCACGCCCGTGGGTGATCTCCACCCGCCGCCCGTTGCGGGTGGCTAGG
>DASTBN010000430.1:0-7720 GCA_035712045.1 Pseudonocardiaceae bacterium | reverse complement strand
GTCCCTCCACGCCACAGTTCCACGAGCGGTTATGACACTCGCCGTCACGATTTCCCTCACCGTTGTCATCGTTGTGCTTGTGGTTGTAGGACACCAGGTCGTCTAACGTGAACCCATCGTGCGCGGTCACGAAATTGATGGAGGCGATGGGCCGGCGGCCGTCCGCCTCATACAGGTCGGACGAGCCAGTGAACCGGGAGGCGAACTCGGCCAGCCGGGCCGGCTCACCGCGCCAGAAATCACGGACAGTGTCACGGTATTTGCCGTTCCATTCGGTCCACAATGGCGGGAACCGGCCGACCTGGTAACCGCCCTCGCCGACGTCCCACGGTTCCGCGATCAGCTTGACCTGACTGACCACCGGGTCCTGGTTGACCAGGTCGAAGAACGCCGCCAGCCGGTCCACTTCGTGAAATTCCCGGGCCAGGGTGGCCGCCAGATCGAAGCGGAACCCATCGACGTGCATGTCGATCACCCAGTACCGCAGCGAATCCATGATCAGCCGGAGTGACTCGGGGTGCCGGACGTTCAGGCTGTTCCCAGTGCCGGTGGTGTCGTAGTAGTGCTTCGGATCCCCGTCGACCAGCCGGTAATAAGCCGGGTTGTCGATGCCCCGGAACGACAATGTCGGCCCGAGATGGTTGCCTTCCGCAGTGTGGTTGTATACCACGTCGAGAATGACCTCGATACCAGCCCGGTGCAGCGCGCGGACCATCGCCTTGAATTCTTGCACCTGCTGCCCGCGCGTACCGAAGCAGGCGTAGTCGTTGTGTGGCGCGAAGAAACCAATCGTGTTGTAGCCCCAGTAGTTGGTCAGCCCGCGCTCAGCCAGGGTGGAATCGTGCACGAACTGGTGCACTGGCATCAGCTCGACCGCGGTCACCCCGAGACTCCGGAAGTGCCTGATCATGATCGGATGGGCGAGGCCGGCGTATGTGCCGCGCACATCATCGGGGATCTGCGGATGGCGCATGGTCATACCCTTGACATGCGCCTCGTAGATCACCGTTTCGTGGTACGGGATCCGCGGCGGCCGGTCGTCGGTCCAGTCGAAGTAGGGGTTGATCACAACCGACGTCATCGCGTACGGCGCGGAGTCGAGGTCGTTATAGGAGTCCGGGTCACCGAACCGGTACGCGAACAGCGCCTCGTTCCACTCGATACGGCCGTCGATCGCCTTGGCATAGGGGTCGAGCAGCAGTTTGCTCGGGTTGCACCGCAGGCCCGCTCCCGGGTCGTAGGGGCCATGTACCCGGTAGGCATAGCGCTGACCGGGGCCGACCCGGGGCAGGTAGCCGTGCCAGATCAGGCCATCACGTTCCGGTAATGTGATCTGTGTCTCGTGGCCTGTCTCGTTGAACAGGCACAGCTCGATGCGGTGCGCCGCCTCGGAGTAGATGGAGAAGTTGGTGCCGCCGCCGTCATAGGTCGCGCCCAGCGGATACGGTGAGCCAGGCCAGATGTCCACGTGCCCTCCGTCGATGTCACAGGATGTCTTTGTATCGTCTTCACGCTGTGTTCGCCACTGCGACGCAGCGCGCCCGGGGTTCCGAAACCTAGGGCAAAGTGTAGTTTTCTGAGTGATTCTCACCGGCGAAGAGGGAGGAACCGTTGGCTGGGCACGAGGTGCGCTCACTGATTGGGCTGGTCGAGGACGCGGTGTCCGCCGCGATCGACCGGGCGCGACCTGAGCTGAGCGGTGCCGACCCCGTGGTCCGGCGTTCCGAGCATGCCGACTTCCAGTCCAACGCGATGCTGGCGCTGGCCAAGCGCGCCCGCACCCGGCCCGCTGAGCTGGCCCTCGCGGTGTCCGAGGTGCTGCGTGCCAGTCATGGCGCCACGGTGGCCGAGGTCACCGTCTCCGGACCGGGATTCCTCAACCTGAGCCTGGCCGTGCCCGCGCTGTGGCGGCAGGTCAGTGCCCGGCTGTCCAGCCCGCGCCTGGGCCTTGGCTTCCCTGAGCAGGGCCAGCGCACGGTCATCGACTACTCGGGGCCAAATATCGCCAAAGACATGCACGTCGGTCACCTGCGCTCCACCGTCATCGGGGACTGCCTGGCCCGGGTCGTTGGTTTCCTGGGCGCTGAGGTGATCCGCCAGAACCACTTCGGCGACTGGGGAACCCAGTTCGGGATGCTCATCCAGTACCTTGAGGAACACCCCGGCGCCACGTGGCACCACGACCAGCTCACTGAGGGCGCCTCGGCAAACTCCGTGCTGGATGAGCTCTACCGGGCGGCCCGCGCCGCGTTCGACGCCGATCCCGCCTTCGCTGATCGAGCCCGTGCCCGGGTGGTGGCCCTCCAAGCCGGCGACGAGACTACCATCGCGCGCTGGAAGGAGATCGTCACCGAATCGGAATTCGCGTTCGGGCAGCTCTACCGCCGGCTCGGGGTGCTCCTGGAACCCGGGGACGCCGATGGCGAATCCTCCTACAACGCGGTGCTGGGCGATGTCGCCGACGAGCTGACCGCCGCTGGCATCGCCGTGGAGAGCGACGGCGCGCTGGTGATGTTCTCCGAGGAGATCACCGGCCCCGACGGCAACCCGGTCACGCTCATGGTTCGCAAGAAGGACGGCGGTTACGGCTACGACACCACGGATCTGGCCACCATCCGCCACCGCATCCGCGATCTGAAAGCCGACCGCATCCTCTACGTCGTCGACGCCCGCCAGGACCTGCACTTCCGGCTCATCTTCGAAGCGGCCCGCCGCGCGGGCTGGCTCACCGAGGGCATCGATGCCATCCATGTCCCGTTCGGCACGGTGCTCGGCCCTGACGGGCGCCCGTTCAAGACCCGCGCCGGGGACGCGGTCAAGCTGGCAGACCTGCTGGATAGCGCCGTCGAGCGGGCCCGGGCCAGCGTCACCGAGAAAACCCACGAGCTCACCGAGGACGAGCTGACCCGGATCACCGAGCAAGCCGGCATCGGCGCCGTCAAATACGCCGACCTGTCCACCTCACGCACCAAGGACTACATTTTCGACGCCGACCGCATGGTGTCGTTCCACGGCAACACCGGCGTGTACCTTCAATACGCGCACACCCGGATCCGCTCCATTCTCCGCAAAGCCGGTGACGCGGACGCCGGGGTGGATCCGGCATCGCCGCTGGACCCTGCGGAGCGGGCCCTCATCCTCGCCGCTGACGCCTTCGGCGACACTCTCATCGAAGTCGGCCGGACCCTGGAGCCGCACCGGCTGTGCGGTCAGCTCTACGACCTGGCGAAGGCATTCACCGACTTCTACGAGGCCTGCCCAGTGCTCTCGGCGGCCGGCCCGATCCGCGCCAACCGTCTCGCGCTGTGTCATCTCGCCGCCGTCACCCTGCGCCAGGGCCTGCATCTGCTGGGCATCGCCGCACCCGAACGCATGTAGCGCTTCCCCGCCGCGCGGCGTGTCGCGTTCCCATGCCCGATGTGTCGCGGTCTCGCGACCGACTCACCTCGTAGTCGGCGCGTCGAGCAGATGATCGATCGCGGCCAGCTTGATGCAAAGCACCAGACCATCGAGCGCCTCGGTCAGCTCCGAGAGAGGCGGATACGTAGGCGCCAGTCGAATCACTCGATCGTCGGGATCCTTGCCATAAGGAAAGGGCGCGCCCGCTGCGGTCAGCGCGATACCGGCACCGGCGGCCAGCGCGACGACCCGGCTGGCGCAGCCGTCCAGCACATCGACAGTGACGAAGTATCCGCCCTCGGGCTTAGTCCACCGCGCTACTCCGCTGTCGCCAAGATGCTCCGCGAGCGTGCGCTGGACGAGATCGAACTTCGGTTTGAGCACCGCCCGATGCCGGTCCATGTGTGCGTGGACGTCGGCCGGGGTTCTCAGGAACATCGCGTGCCGCAATTGGTTGATCTTGTCAGGACCGATCGTGCGTCTGGCCAGGTGCCCGGTAAGCCAGTCCACATTGGCTGGTGACGCCCCGTAAAACGCCACCCCGCCGCCCGCTAGCGTGATCTTCGATGTGGAGCCGAAGACGAGCGGCCGGTCGGGGTTACCCATCTCAGCGGCCAGCCGAAGAATGTCGGTGAGCTCGTGCCGGACTTCAGTCAGATGATGCACGGCGTAGGCGTTGTCCCAGAAGATCCGGAAGTCGGCGGCCGCGGTTGCCATCCGGGCCAACCGGCTGACAGTCAGCTCCGCGTACCGGATACCGGAGGGATTGCTGTATTTGGGCACACACCAGATCCCTTTGATCCTGGCGTCCGCAGCCGCCAGTCGCTCCACCTCGTCCATGTCCGGGCCGGTGGCATTCATCGGCACCGTGATCATCTCTACGCCCAGCTTCTCGCAGACCGCGAAGTGCCGATCATATCCGGGCACCGGGCACAGGAACGCCGTTCCGGTGCCGAGCCCCCAGGGTTGCGCCGATCCGGGAACCCCGAACAGCACCGCGTGCACCAGGCACTCGTGCATCAGTTCCAGGCTGGAGTTACCGAAGGCGAGCAGCTGCTCAGCGGGCACCTGGAGCAGCTCCCCGAAGATCTCCCGGAGCTCCACCAGCCCGCGCAGACCTCCGTAGTTGCGGGTGTCGCTGCCATCGCCGGCCAGGTGATGGCCAGCTCCTGGCAGCTCCAGCAGCCGCTCGGACAGGTCCAGTTGCTCAGCGGAGGGCTTACCCCTGGTGAGGTCGAGAGCCAGCCCCCGCGCCTGGAACGCCTCGTATTCGTGCCACAGCCTCTCGCGGCACCGGTGCAACTCGCTGGTGGATAAGCGGGTCAGGTCCACTTTTCCATCATCCCTGGTCCAGCCTGGATGTCACCCAACCCGCTGCCCGCACATCAGTCCCGCCGACGATCCGCGCTCTCCTACCGAGGAGGAGCGGCGGCCCCTCCGGCCATGGGGAATGGCTCCGACACCACCACACGCCGCGAAGAGGCCGCCGCCAGCTCAGCGGCGGCCGGCACTTAAAGGAGGCCGCCAAGTGCGCCGAGAATATTGCCGAGCAGGCCGTGAACAAGGCCGAAGACACCCTGCAGGAGTCCGGTGAGCATGATCCCTCCTTTCGAGGCTCGCTGTTAACCCCACCTCGGACCTGGGGCAGCGCTACACTGCCTTCACTCGTTTACCCAGCGAATTATCATCCTCCGTCAAACGATTTCTCCGAAAAGTTCGCTAACATCGCGCGCCATGGCGGCGAGAGGGAATAAAAAGCGCGTCGTCGCGCCCGCCCGCCCGCCCGCTCGATGCCGTCAGCTTTCATAGTCACTGACCCGTCGATAATAAGCGGCTATCCTAGTCGGCGTCAACGGAACCTTCCGGGAACATCAGGGTGCCTACAGCGTGAACTTAGGACCACAAGACACCGGCGGCGTCCGACGTAAAGTGAACACGCGGAAATAGGCGAACAGGCTCGCATTTGAAACTGAGGGCCGCTTGACCGGCGACGAGGCGAGAGAAATGCGCCACATTAACGGGCCGCTACTTTCGCCCAGGAACCTACCCGCATCCGATATCGGGCCACGATTGGGGTCCGGCTTCGCGTGGCGTGCTCACGTGAGTTTCTCCAGATGGTCAGCCGCCAGAGTGGCACCACCAGCGGCGAAAGAGGCTTGGACGCGGCGCGCCGCGATGCGGTATCGCGAGTCGTCGAGCAGGGTCGTGATGGCCTCTCGCAGCTCGCAGGCGCTGACCCGGCCGAAATGGACCCGGATACCGGCGCCGGCTTCCACGACCTGCCTGGCGATCACCGGCTGGTCGTCCCGGATGGGAGCCACCACCAGCGGCAGGCCGTACGCGAGCGCTTCGCACACGGTGTTGTGGCCGCCGTGACTGACCACCGCGTGCAGGTGCGGAAGCAACTCGAGTTGCGGCACGAACTCACGGACCAGCACGTGATCAGGTGGCCGGTCGACCAATTCGGGTGGCGCGAGGAGAACGGCCTGCAGCCGGTCGGCGAGGGGGGCCACCGCCGCCACCGCAGTAGCGAAGAATCGGCCGCCGGCGCCCGGGTTGACCGTCCCCAGCGAGACCAGCACGTGCTCCCGATCAGCGTCAAGCCAGCCCCGCGGAAGGTCGCCTCCCCTGGCTCGCCTGCCGATGGCCGGGCCCACGAACACGTAGTGGCTGGGTACATCGCACTGCGGCCCGACCAGCGCCCTCGTCGTGAAGGCCAGCACAAGCTCGTCGGAAAACCGCAGGTCGACGGGATCTGGGATGTCGAGGTCGCGCTGCAGATCAGCCAGGCACCGCCGGCACCACTCGCCGAGCGCGGGCATGGTGGCGTACTGATCGGTGAGCTCCGCCGACGTGGTGGCCGAGGTGGCCCAGGGCAGCCCGCGCCGCCGGGCGACCAGAGCGCCAGCCAGCGCCTGCTGGTCGGCGACCAGCACATCCGGGCGGAACTCATCCACTGCGGCGCTGACACCGGGCAGCATCGACATCGCCAGCGGGATCAGGAAATCCGCCCATAAGAATCGGAACGCCGCCGCACCGCGCAGCCCCATCGAGCGGTGCCGGAGCTGGGCCAGGCTCTGACCGCCGAACTCCGCCGCGACCGGGATCACCGCCGCCCCCGGGGGAAGTAGCGAGCCGAGCGTTTCGCCATGGCCTGCCCAGGCGACCCGGTGGCCCCGGTCGGCTAGCGCCTGCCCCACCGCTACCGTCGGGAAGATGTGCCCGGCCAAGGGCGGCACCACGAACAGGAACCGGCTCACCAGGTGGCCGCCCGGGCGGTGAGTGCGTCCGCCGCGAACCACTCGAGCACGATGGCCCGCAGCGCTCGCGTTGCCTTCGTCAGCACTGAGTGGTCGACATCCGGCAGGATGGTGAGCTCGCACCGGGGAAGAAGAGAATCGAGTACGTGCGCGTGATGAATGACATCCGATCGCTCGCCGTACACCGCGCGGACGGGCTGGGTGAATGCCCGCAAGTCCTGTTCCAGGACGGGTTCGGTGGCGAGTAAGTCAGCGACGAAGGTGGTGTGTTTGATCAGGTCTTTCCCGAGGGCGGCCAGATTGGCGTGCTTGCGGCTCCGGGCCATCCACGCTCCCAGTTCGCCTTCGGTGAGGTCCGCCCCGATGTTCGTGATGGTGGTGGCCATCTGCTGCGCCCAGCCGGGAATGGGGACGTGAGCTTCGATGAGCACCATGCTGGCCACCCGCCTGGGGTATGTCACCGCGAAACGCAGCGCGACGGTGCCCCCATAGCTATTGCCGACCAGATGAACCGGGCCCCCGATTCCGAGGGTGGCCAGCAGGGCCGCGAGATCGGCGGCCGAGTCGCTGACCCGGTAGCCGGTGCGCGGGCGCTCGGATAAACCATGACCTCGCAGGTCGTACAGGATGACCGCGGCACCGTGATAGGCCACCGGGTTCGCCAATGTGTAGTAAAAACTCGACAGGTTGTCCATGCCCAGCCCGTGAATGAAAACCACCGGGTGGGCCAGTCGCCGCGCGCCCTCGCGGGCGATGAGCTCCTGGACGTGAAAACGGGTCCCCCGCGCGGTGATCTCAGCCATCAGCCGAATCCGCCGGGGTGGACCGGTCAGCGATATAGCTGACTAGCTCACCCACGGTCATCTGGATGATCTCATCAAGCTCCTTGGTAGCGAGGAAAGCCACGAAGTCGACCCGGTTTCCGTAGCGTTCGTTCAGCATGGTGGCCAGCTTGACGAATTCGATGCTCTCCAGCTGGAGATCCGCCTCGAATGAGGTGTGCATGCCGATGTCGAGGCCGATCGCGTATTCCTCGCCGACGATTCCGGTGAGCAAGGCGC
>DASTBN010000429.1:0-3302 GCA_035712045.1 Pseudonocardiaceae bacterium | reverse complement strand
GGAGGGCCCGGGTTACCCGGAGCTCGTCGGTGGCGCCGGTGTGCCAGCGGATCCCGATCCGGGCTCCGGCGGGGCCGGTCTCGGGGAGCGGGGTGATGTCGGCGATGAGGGTGCGCAGCAGCCGTTTGCGGTCTTTGCTGCTGGTGGAGGGGCGTGCCAGAGGCCGGGCAGGTCGGCGGCTAGCTTCTCCAGCTCGGCCCGGCTGGGCAGGGGTGGGCGCGCTTGCTGGGCGGTGGCCAGGGCTTGCTTTGCTTCGGCCAGGTCGGCGAGTTTGGTTTCCCACCGGGCTTCCAGGGTGCGGGCGACCAGCCGGTTTTCTGGCTCGAGGGCGTGGAAGGCGCGTTCGGCCCGGTCGGCGTCGTAGCGGGCGCGTCCGGCGGCGAGCTCAGCGGCCCGGCTGATGCGCTGGTGCCGGTCGCTGACCTCGTCAGCGGCGGCCAGCGCGAGGGTTACCTCGGCTGGAGTGAGTGCCCGCAGCAATCTGCTGGCCACCGCGCTGTCCACGGTGGACGCGGTGATGGAGCGGCAGGTGGGGGTGGTGAGTCCATCGGCGCGGCGGGCGCATTCGTAGGAGGGCCGGGCATCGGTGTGGTAGCTGGTGCGCATCGGCTTGCCGGCGGGATCCGAGGGTGATGATGCCCTGGCACAGCGCTGATCCCTCGCGGGGTGGCCGGGCCCCGGCGTTGGTGCGGTTGGCGGCCAGCTTGGCTTCGTTGGCCAGGTAGCCGGCCCAGCTGAGGTAGCCCTCGTGGTGGTCCTGGATCAGCACGGGCCATTCGGCGCGGGGCCGCTCGATGAGGCTGGTGCGCACGGTGCCATCGGGGTTGACGCTGCGGTGGGAGGTGTAGCGGCCGTGCACGTAGGCCCCGGCGTAGCAGGGGTTTTTCAGCACGCCCAGCACGCGGGCGCAGGTGAGGCGGCCCCAGCGCAACTGCCCGGCCCAGGCTCCGCCGTAGGCCCGCAGCGGGAAACGCCGGCCGGTGAACGCGGCGACTACGCCGTAGGCCGAGCCGCACGCGGCGAAGGCGGTGAACAGGTCACGGATCGCGGGGGTGGACCTCGGCGTCGGGATCGATGACGACCTCGCCGGCCTGGTCGTGGACATATCCGACCGGCAGCGGGGTCCGCAGCTCGCCGCGGGCGGCGGCCTTCTTGCTGGCCGCCAGGCGCTGGGCCATCACACGCGGCTCGACCTCCCCGATGGTGCTTTTCATCCCCAGCGGCATCCGGTCGTTGACATCGCCGGGATCGTAGACGCCATCGGCGTCGATCAGCAGCGTCTCGGTGATCGCGGCGAACTCCATCAACCTCGCGACCTCGGCGTTGGAGCGGGCCAGCCGGGAGATCTCGATCCCCAAGGATCGCCCCGACCTCGCCCGAGCCGACCCGCCCGACCAGTTCGGTGAACCCCGCCCGGGCCACGCCCCAGCGGCCCGAGACCCCGAGAGCGGTGTCTATCACCACCACGTCCGCCCGGGCCCAGCCCAGCCGGACCGCCACCTCGGCGAGACCGTACTGGCGCGTTGTCGACTCGGTGTGGCAGCGGACCTGGGCCATCGACGACTGCCGCGGATAGATCACCGCCAGGCGGTCGCGGTGCACGCTGCTGATCTTGGCTTCGCCGTTCATCACCGCCGCCTTCCAGCGCCGCCATCGTCATGTTCGCCAGGACCGTGACCGCTTCGGCCCGCAAGGACCCGGCCAGCACGACACTGGGCGTGGCGGCGGTCATCAGCTAGATCAGTTCCCGCCTGGCCAGCAGCTCGGTGTTGATCGCCGAGATCTCCGCCAGCACCGCCTCGACCTGCGCACCCCGCGCCAGGCCTGCCCGCACCAGAGCCACCAGGTTCGCGGGCACATACTTCGACCGCCCCCGGCCCGTTGTTTTCGGGGTGAAATAGGCATATGGGCCGTGCGGGTCGCCTGCGGCAATGACAGCCTGGCTTGCCGCAGCGCCGGGTCTGCTCCACCAGCGACCCGGCCAGCACCTCCTCCACACCTCCCAGCCGCGCCGCGAGCCGCCGCCTGCGCGCCCGCAGCGCCCGCGTGGACAGGCCCGATAGATCGTTCTTGTGTACTTTCATCGCACAAGAGTGTCCCGCTGCCAGGCACGGCGATCAACGACCCTGGATCGCGCGTGTCACCGCGAACAACTCGGCCAGCCCCTCAGCCGACAACCGGAGCCCCGCGGCGGCTCACCCCGATCAGTCCACGACCGGGGCAGCGTCACCTGACCACCGACACCACCAGAACACACGAACACCGAGTCCCCGCCCCGGCGCTTGACGAACAGCACCTCCAGCCGCTGACCACTCAGCGCGTGGAAGGGATGCGTGATGAGAACAAAACCCAAATCATCACTGAACGACGCGGCACTATGCCGCCTCCGTCGCTTCAGTTCGGGACCGGGTCGTGCAAGCCGCGTTGAAGATCGTGTTCGAACCGATCTTTGAGGCGGACTTCCTGCCGTGCGGTTTCGGGTTTCGCCCGAGACGTTCGGCGCACGACGCCCTGCACGTCCTCGATAACGAGGCACAGCGGGGCCGGAGGTGGGTGGTCGGAACGGACATCACGAACTGTTTTGACGCGATTCCGAAAGACCAGTTGATCCACGCGGTGCGGGAACGGGTCTGTGATCAGTCCGTGCTGACGTTGCTGCGCGTCGTACTCGGCGCCGGGGTGATGACAGCTGATGGGCAGGTCCAGCGGCCGGCGACCGGGACCCCACAAGGCGGTTTATGCGCAGCTGCGCATAAACCGCCTTGCGGGACGCCGCTGAGCGTGTCATGGTATTCCCAGTCTTCGAGGTACCCGGCTTTCAGCATGTTACGGATCAGCCGGAGGAACCGATTGTCATGAATTTTCTCCGCCAGGATCCTGAGAAGGATCTCGTGGTCAAGCGACCGAAGGACTCCCCGACTTACTACGCGTTTCGATGAGTTGACAGCGGCGCTGCGAGCGCATGCGCAGGGTTTGTTGTGCGTGGTGGCTGCGGTTGAGCTGCTGATCGGTCATGCGGTGTGGTTGCGCCGCAGCGATTTCGTGGGCCGGTTCGTGGACACCGCCGATAAGCCGGCTGGCGAGGGGATGCTGGCGTGGGTGAAGTGGCCGACGGTGGTCAGGGCGCTGGACGGGGGCCGGTTGGGGTGCTCGGGCAGCGAGGCGGGGGTGTTACGGATCGCCGCGAGCCTGGCCGGGGCGTGCCACTGGATCTGGGTGAGGCGGTGAGTAGCCTGGACGCGGTCAACGGTGTGTTAGTTCAAGAGGGCCAGGTCGGTGGCACCGGACCCCGCAGGCTCTTG
>DASTBN010000428.1:0-4579 GCA_035712045.1 Pseudonocardiaceae bacterium | reverse complement strand
GGAGGACGTGTTCCTCCGGCTGACCGGCCGGTCCCTGGTGGACTCATGACTACTCCCGCGCTCCGGGTCGTCGAGGGACTGTGGACCTGGTACCGCCACAACTGGCGGGCCACCATCGTTTCCAGCCTGCTGCAGCCGTTGCTGATGCTGGTCGCGTTCGGCGTTGGTTTCGGTAGTTTGATCGACACCAGTGACCGGGCACTGCGCGTGACCGGCGGCGTGCCGTACCTGGTGTACCTCGCGCCCGCGCTGCTCGCCGTCGGCGCCGTGCAGACCGCCGCCTTCGAGTCGAGCTACCCGATCCTCGCCTCACTCAAATGGCGGCGTACCTACGACGCCATCACGGCCACCCCGATCACGCCAGGGCAGCTGGCTAACGGGCAGCTCACCTGGATCGCGCTGCGGCTGGCCTCCACCGGTGCCATCTACCTGCTGGTGATCACGCTGTTCGGGGCGGTCCGCGGGCCCGGGGTGCTGGCCGCGCTGGTTTTCGCGGTGCTCAGCGGCATGGCGTTCAGCGCTCCGCTGGTGGCTTTCGCCGCCTCCCGGGACCAGGAAGGGGGCGTCTTCACCGCCCTCTTCCGGTTCATCGTGCTGCCCATGGTGCTGTTCTCCGGGACCTTCTTCCCGATCTCGCAGTTACCCGCGATAGTCCAGCCGCTGGCCTGGATCAGCCCGCTCTGGCACGGCACCGAGCTGGCTCGTGGCGTGACGCTGGGCCGCTGGCAGCTGATGCCGTCGCTGGGCCACCTCCTCTACCTGACGGCGATGCTGGCGGTGGGCGTGCGGCTGGCCCGCTGGCAATTCCGGGTGAGGCTGAGCCGGTGAGCACGCTGCGGGAGCTGTCGTCGCCGGTGGACGCGCCATCACCAGGCCTGCTGTTGCGGGTGTTTCCCGCAGGCATGTACGCCGGCCGGGCGCGGACCCTCGTGATGCGCTCGGCGCTGGCCGCCCGGGGCGTCTGGCTGGCACTCGTGTCGGGTTTTTTCGAGCCGCTGTTCTACCTGGTGGCGATGGCTCAGGGGCTGGGCAGCCTGGTGGGTACCGTGGCCGGGCCCGCTGGGCAGCAGCTGAGTTACGCGATGTTCGTCGCGCCGGGGCTGCTGGCCGCGTCGGCGATGAACGGGGCGGTGTATGACGCGACGTTCGGCTTTTTCATGAGACTGAAATACGCGAGGCTCTACGAGGGCGTTCTGGCCACCCCGCTGGGCCCGGCGGACATCGCGCTGGGGGAGATCGGCTGGTGCTTACTCCGGGGCGGGATGTACTCGGCGAGCTTTCTCGGGGTCATGCTCATCGCTGGTTTGATCTCGTCACCGTGGGCGCTGCTGGCGCTGCCCGCCGCGTCGCTGGTGGCGTTCGCGTTCGCCTCGGTCGGAATCGCGGCCACCACATTCATGCGTTCCTGGCAGGACTTCGACCTGGTGCAACTGGTCCTGGTGCCGATGTTCTTGTTCTCCGCGACGTTCTTCCCCCTGTCGGTGTACCCACCGGCGGTGCAGTGGCTGGTGCGGATCTTCCCGCTCTACCACGCGGTAGCGTTGTTGCGGGGCCTGACCACTGGTGCCGTGGGATGGCCGATGCTCGGCCACGCCGCATACTTCGCGATCATGGCGGCCGTGGGCTTAGTGGCGGCTGCCCGGCGCCTGAAGACCCTCCTGTTGCGGTAGCCGGGCCGGGGGACGCGCGGTACCCCCAACTACCCTGGGCCCCATCACCCTGCGCCCCATTACCCTGGGCGCCATGCCAGTCACGTCGGTGTTCGAGCAGCTCGAGGTCTTACTGCCCAGGGTCGCCAAGCCTGTGCAATACGTCGGGGGTGAGCTCAACGCCACGGTGAAGGACTGGGACGCGGTGGCCGTGCGCTGGGCGCTGATGTACCCGGACGCCTACGAGGTGGGGCTGCCGAATCAGGGAATCATGATCCTCTATGAGGTGCTCAACGAGCAGCCTGACGTGCTCGCGGAGCGGACCTACGCCGTGTGGCCGGATCTTGAGAAACTGATGCGCGAGCACGGTGTGCCCCAGTTCACGGTGGACTCGCACCGTCCGGTCAGGGAGTTCGACCTGCTCGGGGTGTCGTTTGCCACCGAACTCGGATACACCAACCTGCTCACCGCGCTGGACCTCGCCGGCATCCCGTTGCGCGCCGCCCAGCGCGGTGACGCGCATCCGGTCGTCATCGCTGGCGGGCACGCGGCGTTCAACCCCGAGCCGATCGCCGAGTTCATCGACGCCGCAGTGCTGGGCGACGGGGAAGAAGCCGTCCTGGAGATCACCGGCGTGGTCCGGGCCTGGAAGGAACGGGGATGCCCCGGCGGGCGCCGGGAACTGCTGTACCGCCTCGCCGGGATCGACGGCGTCTACCTGCCCGGCTGCTACGACGTCAGCTATCTGCCGGATGGGCGGATCGGCGAGGTGCTCCGCAACACCGACCGGGCACCGCACCGGGTGGCCAAACGCACCACGATGGACCTTGATGACTGGCCCTACCCTAAACAACCGCTGGTGCCGATCGCGGAAAGCGTGCACGAGCGGATGAGCGTGGAGATCTTCCGCGGCTGCACCCGCGGCTGCCGGTTCTGCCAGGCCGGGATGATCACCCGCCCGGTGCGGGAACGGTCGATCCAGGGCATCGGGGAGATGGTCGAGCGGGGCTTGAAAGCCAGCGGGTTCAGCGAGGTCGGGCTGCTCTCGCTCTCCAGCGCCGACCACTCGGAGATCCGCGAGATCACCAAGGGCCTGGCCGATCGCTACGAGGGCACCGGAACGGGCCTGAGCCTGCCCTCGACCAGGGTCGATGCCTTCAACATCGACCTCGCCAATGAGATCTCCCGCAACGGCCGCCGCTCCGGACTGACCTTCGCCCCCGAGGGTGGCTCCGAACGGATCCGCCGGGTGATCAACAAGATGGTGTCGGAGGAGGACCTCATCCGCACCGTCTCGACCGCGTTCGGCGCGGGATGGCGGCAGGTGAAGCTGTATTTCATGTGCGGGCTGCCTACCGAGACCGATGAGGACGTCCTGCAGATCGCCCACATGGCGCACAACGTCATCAGAGCGGGCCGGGACGCCGCTGGCAGCAAGGACATCCGGTGCACGATCTCGATTGGCGCCTTCGTGCCCAAGCCGCACACCCCGTTCCAATGGGCCGCCCAGGAGCATCCCGATGTCGTCGACGCCCGCCTCCGCAAGCTCCGAGCCGAGATCAACAGCGACCGTAAGATCGGCCGGAACGTGGGCATGCGATACCACGACGGCAAGCCATCGCTGATCGAGGGACTGCTCTCCCGCGGTGACCGGCGGGTCGGGCGGGTGATCGAGCGGGTCTGGCGTGAGGGGGGTCGTTTCGATGGCTGGAGCGAGCATTTCAGCTACGACCGCTGGGCGCGGGCGTGCGCCGCGGAGCTGACGCCCCTGGGGGTGTCGCTGGAATGGTTCACCACCCGGGAACGCGGCCGCGAGGAAACCCTCCCCTGGGATCACCTGGACTCGGGACTGGACCGCGAATGGCTCTGGGATGACTGGCAGGACGCGCTCAGTGGCCGCGAGCAGGACGACTGCCGGTGGACTCCGTGCTTCGACTGCGGGGTCTGCCCGTCGATGGGCACTGACATCCAGGTGGGGCCCAGCGGCCGGGCGCTGCTGCCGATCAGTCCCGCGGGGCGCTGACCGCCCGCAGCGCGTCCACCAGGCCATGGCCATAGAAGCCGTTGCCAGCACCCCCGGCGCACGCTGACGCCAGGTCCTCCGGGTGGGCGGGGCACGCTAACGGAGTGGCTTGCTGGCCAAGCAGGGCCCTCAGCTCACTCGGGCCAGCCAGGGGCCGGGTGGAAGCGAGCAGCGCGGCCACCCCGGAGACGTGTGCCGTGGCCATCGAGGTACCGCAGGCGTAGCCGTACCCCCCGGGGACGGTGGACAGCACACAACCACCCGCCCCCGGCCGGGCGGGCTGCGCCGAGTCCCCTCCGGGCGCGGTCACCGCGACCACACCCGCACCGTAGGAGCTGTACCCGGACTTGACGCGCTGGGCGCCCACCGAGGAGACCGCGACCACATCAGGCAATTCCGCTGGCAACACGTCGCAATGCCGGTTCACCGGCCGGGGCTGCGGGCGGGGTGTGTTGTCGGGGCTGCGGAGATCCTGCCGGGGGTTCGCCAGATCCGTCCGCTCATTACCGGCCGCGGCGACGCTGAGCACCCCCTGGGCGCCCGCGTAGGCCACCGCCCGCCGCAGGGCCTCGTGAGCCACCGCCTGGCCGGGCACATCAGAGCAGGTCAGCAGCCACGGATCGAGGGAATAGCTGTTGTTGGCGATGCGCATCCGCTGCTGGGCCGCCCACATGAACCCGCAGACAGCGTATTCCGGGTAGATGAACCCGTCGTCGTCGACCACCTTCACCGAGGCCAGTCTCACCCCCGGCGCGACACCGGTGATGCCGTGCCCGTCATCGGCCGCGGCGATCGTCCCAGCGACGTGCGTGCCGTGCGCCGACGTGGTTGGGCTCCACGCGGCGGGTGAGGGGTCCGGCCGGCCGGACAGGCAGCCCGCGGAGCGGGACGGGTCCAGCGCCGCCGC
>DASTBN010000427.1:0-4693 GCA_035712045.1 Pseudonocardiaceae bacterium | reverse complement strand
TACCTTAGCAGATCAAAATCTGCTACAATAAAGACCTGTCGCTACGACCGTTTGAGCCCAAGCTGCTGTTAGATCGGGGTTTAGGCGCCGTGCGTCCGAGTGGCTGACGTGCGGGTCGTTTGCCCGGGTGCGGTGCGTGTGGTCCCCAAGTGGTCCCCAGACGGCGATAGCTTGGTGATCTAGGTGCGCAGCGGATCACAGGCGCTGGCCATCGTGCGGGCCGCGAAGCCATCTGCTTTTCCCGGTGCTGCGGCGTAGTCAAATCGCCACGCGGGCGAGCGGAGCAGCAACGCCCGGCACCGCATGGACGATCATCAGCGCTAATCCTGACGCAACGACGGCTGATGGGGCTGCTAGCCTTGGGTGGCCCCTCAACTGATCGGACAGCTCGAACGGCAGTGGTGGGGGCGGCTTGCTGAAGTCGGGTTCGTAGCGGCCAGGATTGCGTGGATTGGAACATGAAAAGGGGGGTCTGACGATGATGGCATCGACGACTGGTGAGATGCTGGATTCAAGGCTGTGCGGGATTTCGGCGTCGTGCACTTTTTGTCGCTTCGCGCCGTCGGGGTCGCCGGTGAGGCCATCGGCGCCATGCAAACCTTGATGGGCGGCAAGCTCAGCGCCTATTCCGATCTTTATGAATCCGCGCTCAAGGAATCCTTTGATAAAATGTCCGAGCGTGCTGGCCGAACGGGCGCCAATGCGGTCATTGGCGTGCGCTGGGAGGGACAAGGCTTCATCACGGGGGCTATCGGAGTCAACTGCTATGGCACCGCGGTGTTGGTCGAACCGCTGTGATCGGCTCCAGTGGCCATCATGCTGTTTGACTGATTTGGCAGGGAGCGGGGATTCCAGGACTGTCGGCACACCCCAGAATGAGTGCGGGAAACTGGCTGATCGGCCTCTCAGCAGTCCTTCATTCTGCCGACCAGGTGTGGGGACGTCTGCGGATCCGACTTGACGGTCGTCGACGGTATTGGCTAGACTCAGACATGCGCAGGGATTGAGTGCGGTGGCGGCCGTCTGAGGCAATGGCGCTTATGGCTGCCAGATCGATCGGCGCTAGTCGCAACGTCATACCGGTATCCGCTACCTCGGCAGGACCATCAACCGTAACCGCTTGATGGAGCTCTCCATCCGTCGATATCTGCTGATTCCTGGCAGCTCGTTGCTTACTCATGCATTGCTCGCCACATTTGGACACACGGTTTAGGAATGGTTCGTCGGTAACACGCTGTACATAAAGCCTGACATGCTGTTTCGTCTCGGTCGCAGGCGCCCGGACTAGCAGTCATTTCGCGTTGACTTCGCGTTTCGCCAGAACGATTGACGCGTCCGAGTGCACCGTGCGGCTGGTTCCTAATACCGAGCCAAGCTCCCCAACGGCGCCGGTGGGAGTGCTCAATGGATCTTGCACGCTGAGGCCTGTGGGCGTCGGGTTGAAAGTACAGCCCCATCACACGGCAGTCTGGGAGAGCCCGCCCACGTATGGGGTGGTTGCCGCGCCAGTTCGTCACCCGTCGGGCAGCCCGCGTGGCGGCGGCTGGCCAAGCCGCCCCAGGTACCCTTGGCGCCGACCTGGGGAGAGGTGGACGGAAATGAAGGTCTTCATCTCATGGAGCGGTGAGCCCAGCCAGCCAGCACTTTCCCGCTGATGGCGGCGAATCCTTTCTGCCGGGTGGTGCTGGGATGCTCGGGGTTATGCGGGAGGGTCGTGCACCGCCGCGGCGGGTGTTTTTGTCTCATACCTCGGAGTTGCGGCGTTTGCCGAAGAGCCGCTCGTTCGTGGCGGCGGCGGAGTCGGCGGTCTCGCGGGCCCAGGACGCGGTCATGGACATGGCGTATTTCGCGGCGCGGGATGACACGCCGGCGCAGGTCTGCCGGGAGGTGGTGGCGGCTGCGGATGTGTATGTCTTGATCGCTGGGTTTCGGTATGGGTCACCGGTGCGGGATCGCCCGGAGGTGTCTTACACGGAGCTGGAGTTCGAGGCCGCCGCTGCCGCGGGGCTGCCCCGGCTGGTGTTTTTGCTTGATGAGGACGCGCCGGGGCCGCGGGAGCTGTTCGTGGACCGGGTGTATGGGGATCGGCAGAAGGCCTTCCGCGCTGGGCTGGCCGGCAGCGGGTTGACCACGGCGGGGTTCACCACCGCGGATGGATTGGAAACAGCGGTCCTGCACGCCCTGATCGAGCTGCCCCGGGCGCGCACGCCGGGGATGCCGGTAGGTCGCGTGTGGGGTATTCCGGCGCGGTCGGTGGAGTTCATCGGCCGTGAGGAGCTGTTGTGCGGGTTGCGGGTGGCGTTGTGCTCGGGAGGCCGGGCGGTGGTGCAGGCCGTGCACGGGATGGGTGGGGTGGGCAAGACCACGGCGGCGCTGGAATACGCCCACCGCTACGGGGATGACTACGACCTGGCCTGGTGGGTGCCGGCACAGGACCCGGCGCTGGTGGCGGAGCGGCTGGCGGAGCTGGCCCGGGCACTAGGTGTGGCCACGGTGACCGAGGGCACGGAGGTGGCGCTGGCCCGGTTGCTGGGGGCGCTACGGCAGCGGCAGCGGTGGCTGCTGGTCTTCGATAACGCCGAAGACCCCCCGGCGCTAAGCCGGTTCCTGCCCGGCGGGCCCGGCCATGTGATCATCACCTCGCGCGACCCGGACTGGCGCGGCATGGGGGCCGAATTCGGCGTGGCGGAGTTCACCCGGGCCGAGTCGATCCAGCTGTTGCGGTCCCGGCTTGCGGAGCTGACCCAGGCCGAGGCCGGCCAGGTAGCCGCCGCGCTGGGTGATCTGCCCCTGGCGGTGGACCAGGCCGCTGCGCTGCTCGCTCACACCGGCATCGGCGTCGGCTCCTACCTGCGCTTGCTCGCCGAGCGCACCGAAGACCTGCTAGCCCACGGCAGAGCGGGAAGCTCCCCGGTCTCGGCCACAGCGTCATGGGCACTCGCCTTTGACCGGCTCGCCGCCGATCACCCGCCAGCGCTGCAGCTGCTCACCCTCATCGCCTGGCTCGCCCCGGAACCCGTCCCGCTCACCCTGATCAGCCAGCACTCCGCCCCGCTCCCGGAGCCGCTGGCCCGCGCGGCGCCCGACCCGCTGGCCCTGGCCCAGCAGACCACCACGCTGCGCCAGCGCGGCATGGCCCACGTGGCACCGGGCAGCATCCAGCTCCACCGGCTGCCCGCCGCGCTGCTGCGCGCCCGCACCACCCACCACCCGCCCCCCGGGGGCTGGGCGGCGCTCGTAGTCCGGCTCCTGCACACGGCAGCTCCGGCCGACGTGTGGAACAAGCCCTCGGCCTGGCCCGCCTGGCACACTCTGCTGCCCCACGTCCTAGCCGCCACCGAGCCCACCCGAGCCCTGGCTGAGGTGGCCGCTGAGGTCTCCTGGCTGCTGCGCAGAGCCGCCGACTACCTCCAATCCCGCGGCCAGCCACGAACAGCGCGGGTGTTGCTCGAACGGGCCTATCACCTTAACCACGACCGTCTCGACCCCGACGATCCCGACATGCTGGCTACCGCGCTGGATCTGGCCATCGTGCTCTCCGAGCTCGGCGAACACGAACAAGCCCGGGCCCTGGATGAGGACACCCTCACCCGCTCCCGCCGCGTCCTGGGCGAGGGCCACCCCGACACCCTGCACGCGGCCAACAACCTCGCCATCCGCCTGGGCGCGCTAGGACAGCACGACCAGGCCCGGGCCCTCGACGAGGACACCCTGACCCGGCGCCGGCGCATCCTCGGTGAAGACCACCCCAATACCCTGACCTCAGCCAACAACCTCGCCATCCACCTCGCCGCGCTGGGAGACCACGACCAGGCCCGGGCACTGGCCCAGGACATCCTCACCCGCCGCCGCCGTGTCCTGGGCGAGGACCACCCCAACACCCTGCTCTCCGCCATCAACCTGGCCAACCGCCTGGCCACCCTCGGAGACCACAACCAGGCCCGAACCCTTGACCAGGACACCCTGACCCGCTACCGCCGCGTGCTCGGCGAGGACCACCCCCACACCCTCCAGGCTGCCCACAACCTCGCCCTGCGCCTGGCCACCCTGGAAGAACATGAGCAGGCACGGGCCCTGGCCCAGGACACCCTGATCCGCTACCGCCGCGTCCTCGGCGAGAATCACCCCCACACCCTCCAAGCGGCCCGCAACCTCACCCTCCACCTCGCCGCGCTGGGACAACACGAACAGGCCGCCGAACTCCGAAAATGGATCGCCCACCACCAATCACCATGACTCACTCCCTCGCCTATCCCTCATTCCTTTCTCCCCTCCGGTACGGGCAGGCCTATTCAAAGATCCTGCATGCGCCTGAATCCTTCACCGATCTGGGTGATCTCTCACCTAGCCGGGGCAAACTGGGGGGTCTACCGGAAAAACCAGCGCTGAACAGCGGAAACACCCCTCAGCAGTTCTCACCGGTTCTCGCCTCTACCCGAGGTCTGACGGCCTGATCTTGGCCTGCCCTGCGTCGTCTAATCAGCTAACAGGCGACCGGCGTCGTCTGGTTCTGTCCCTGGGGCTGGCGTGTGGTGGTCCTCCGGGAGATCGATGGGATGCTGTCTTCGGGTTCAAGTCCGAGGACGTTCGTGGTCGGCCGTAGCCGTTGATGCAGCAACGGATGTAGGCGAAGTGGATCTTCGGTCACCGGCTTTGATCGGCTGGGATACTCTGCCGCCGAGCAACCCACGGC
>DASTBN010000426.1:0-4794 GCA_035712045.1 Pseudonocardiaceae bacterium | reverse complement strand
GGCCGGAGCCCCTCGTTCATAGCTGCGCCCTCGGTCCGAGCCGCAGGCTCGCAGCCGAGCAAGGGTTAGGCGAGAGCCACCAGTACCTCACATGCGAGTGCCCCGGGTTATCGACCCGGGGCACTCGCCAGTAATTGAGGTTGATGCGGCTGCCAGGGACAGCATGGCGGCAACCAACCCGCTGTCAACGACCGCCGAGACGGCTTACTGGACTCACGATGTGGGACACAGCCCGCGAACTTTGAGGCGAGAACGACCTGGATGTCGCGCTTATCAGCCACCCCGCTCGAGGGAAAGCGCGGCTCTCGGTGAGCGAAATTGTCTGGTCGTCGGCTCAAGTCAGCAATAGTAGGACGACCTCTCGTGGGCTCGCTGGGCGAGCGCGACAAACTCGCGGTCCGGGTCCTTCACCAGCGCGTGGACTGTCGTCACCACCGGGCAGGGCCAGGTTGACCCGCAGATCTGGCAGGCGCCGCTGGGCTGCGGCCGGTGCTCCACCACCAGCCCGCGGATCATCGTGACCAGTTCCGGGATCAGTTTGCGGGCCGAGTCGAGATCGTCGCGAGACCACTGTCCGGTCTTGGTGGCCAGCTTGTCGGCCTCGTCCAGATGGCTGTGGAGGTCATCGCGCAGCAGGTCGAACGCGTCGGCGAGCGCGGGTGGGATCGTGTCCATCAGCTATCTCCTCCAGGGATTCGGCGAGATCCGCTGCCCCGCCTAGGCTGACGAAACCCGTTGCCCGCTGGGCACGCAATGCCCGTTTCGGTGACATGGTGAGCAGTAGTGCCGAAATCAGCCAGCGGCCGGGTTAGGGTCCGTGCTGGGAGGTCGTCATGGGAGATCGTGAGGCGACGGTCCGCAGCCGGGAGCTCGGCGAGGGGCTGCGCCGGGCGTTGGAGCGGGCCGGGCTGACCAGCCGCCAGGCCGCGCACCAGCTTGGCATGTCTCCCAGCTGGTTGTCCCGGCTGCTCACCGGCAAGCGCAACGCTACCCCGGTGCAGGTGGCGGGATTCCTGGCCCTGTGCCGGGTGACGGGCACCGAGCGCGACCGGTTGCTCGCGCTGTGCGATGAACAGCACACCCCGGGCTGGTTCCAGCAGCACGGCTCCCGGCTGCCCCAGCAGCTCGTCACCTACATCGATCACGAGACCAAGGCAATCGCGATCAGCGAGTTCCAGGAGCCGGGCGTGCCCGGCCTGCTGCAGACCGGCCACTACGCCCGCGCGGTGCTCAGCCGCTCGGGCAACGTACCGGCCGAGGAGGTGGACGATCGGGTGGCTGCCCGGCTGGCCCGCCAGAACCTGTTCAGCCGGGACCACCCGCCGCGGTTCACCTTCTACCTGCACGAGTTCGTGCTGCGGCTGCCGGTGGGCGGGCCGGCGGTGATGTCCGATCAGTTGCACCACCTGCTGCGGATGTCGATGCTGCCCTGCGTCACGCTGCGGGTGGTGCCGGTAGCGCTCGGCGCACACGCCGCCCTGGCCGGGCCGTTCATCTTGATGGAGTTCGCCGATTTCCGGCCGGTGGTGTATCTGGAGAGCACCACGACCAGCGCGTTCCTGGAGCAGCCCGTAGAGATCGAGGCGTATCAGACCATCCTGGCCGCGCTGGCGCGGACCGCGCTGGGCGAGGGACAATCGAGGGAGCTGATTGCCAGCTTGGCAACAGAGCTCTACGCGGATCGAGAGGAATCATGACCACCGCGCCTGAGCCGGACGGGATTGTCTGGCGCCTGAGCAGCTACACCTACGAGAACGGTGCCTGCGTCGAGGTCGGCTGGCGCACCAGCAGCTACAGCTACGGCAATGGTAACTGCGTCGAGGTCGCGCCCGCGCCGGACGCCGTGCTGGTCCGCGACTCCAAGGACCGCACCGGCCCCGCCCTGACCGTCCCCGCCGTCGCCTGGCACGCCTTCCTCACCACCATCACCCGCTGACCACCTGACGATTTCGCGACCGCATCGTCGCGCCACGGCACCGACGTGGTGCACCGGAAGGCGTTGCGTTCACGTCGGGGTAGCGTCGCGTGCGGAACTGGAGTCCGGCTGTTGTCGTACAGCATGGCCATCGGAGACCGAGATCGCGAAACGCCGAGGAGGCTCACCGCTACCCCCGAGCCGGTTGACCAGTGCGTCGACGGCGGGCGCTGTCGGCGGGTTTGTGCGGCAGGTGCGGCTGGAGCCGAACGCCGGTACCGGCCGGTATCCGTTCACGCTGCCCGTGGTCCAAGAGCTGGCGCGGGCTGGCGGGCTAGACGTCGACTGGCCGGTGACGTTTCTGGTGGGAGACAACGGGACCGGCAAGTCCACCCTTGTTGAGGCGCTCGCTGTGGCGGCGGGATTCAATGCTGAGGGCGGGTCACAGTCGTTCCGGTTCGCTACCAGGGCTACTGAGTCGAGCTTGGGCGATCATCTGGTGCTGCGCTGGGGGCGCAAACCGCGCACGGGATTCTTCCTACGCGCGGAGAGTTTCTACAACGTGGCGTCTGAGATCGAGCGGCTCGACGCCGATCCGGACTCACCACCGCTGTTGCCCGCCTACGGCCGGATCTCTCCGCACGAGCGCTCACACGGGGAGGCCTTCCTGGATCTGGTTACCCACCGGTTCGGCCCGAGTGGACTGTACCTGCTTGACGAGCCCGAGGCCGCGCTGTCGGTGCGTGGTTGTCTGGCGCTGGTCCGGCGGATCGAGGAACTGACCGAACAGGGGTCGCAGTTCATCGTGGCGACGCATTCGCCGATTCTGCTCGCCGTTCCGGACGCCCGAATTCTGCAAATCGACGCTGATGGCACTATCGAGCGAGTCGACTACGACTCCACCGAGCCCGTAATGTTAACCCGCAGCTTCCTGGCCGATCCCGCCCGATTCCTGCGCCATCTGTTCACCGATGACCGCTGAGCACCTCCAGCACGCGTCCGGCGTTACGGTGCAACGGAACGGCGAGGTCAGGATAGTCGCCGCGCTCGATGCGCAGCAACATCCGAGTGGTCACATAAAGTTGGGAGATCAGCCCATCTCGATGCTCCAATAACTCGTTGAGCTCGGTGTGCACTTGACTTGCTGTCGCTGACTGGAGCAGAGAGTGCAGATAGAGGGTCGCGGCATCGAATCCAGCCGGAGCTAGGCCCCAACCTTCCCAGTCCATGATTGTCAGGTCGGGTGAGAGCAGGTTCGCCCAGTGCAGGTCTGTATGGGCTGTAGCCCACTGCGAGATATGCGGGTCTACACGGTCACCAAAGAAGGTAGAGCAGGACTACCAGCACAAGTCCTACGCGGTGCGAGAAGGCAAGCTCGCCGAGTTCGACGCGTTCTGCAACCGGATGCGGCTGGATGACTACCTGCTGACCACCTCACAAGGCAAGACCTACCTGGGCCGGGTCGCGGGCGAGGCCACCTACACCCTGTCCTCCGATCGGCGTTCCAACCTGCGCCGCGAGGTCGAGTGGCTGAACACCACCCGGCCAGTGCCATTCGCGAACCTCCCCCAGCCGCTGCCAGCGAAACTACACAGCCAGGCCGACATCGTCGAGCTGACCAATGAGATCACCGCGATCGAGCGGTTACTCGAGACCCTGGGCGTCGCCGACCGGCAACTCGACGTGGCACCGGCCAAAGAACTGCGGTTCCCGGAGGTCGGCCAGGACCTGGCCGAGGAGCTGCTGATCGACCAGGAGTGGCTGCGGCAACTCACCGATCTGCTATGGGAGCGCCAGCAGCTGATCCTCTATGGCCCGCCGGGCACCGGGAAGACCTACCTTGCCCGCAAGCTCGCCGAGCACCTCTGCGGGCCGAGCGCGATGAAACTCGTCCAGTTCCACCCCGTCCTAAACCTACGAGGACTTCTTCGAGGGTTTCCGCCCGGTGCAGCGCCCGGATGGCCAGCTCACCTTCAAGCTGGAACCCGGACCGTTCCGGCTGCTCGTGGAGGCGGCCCGGCAGCACCCCTCAGATCCCTACATCCTGATCGTCGACGAGATCAACCGGGCGAACCTGGCCAAGGTGTTCGGTGAGCTGTATTTCCTGCTGGAGTACCGGGAGTTCCCGGTCGGCTTGCTGTACTCGCCGGAGGCGGAATTCATCATGCCGCCCAACGTCTTCCTCATCGGCACGATGAACACCACGGACCGCTCGCTCGGGCTGATCGACGCGGCGATGCGGCGGCGTTTCGCGTTCGTCGAGCTGCACCCGTCGACACCACCCACGGCGGGGCTGCTCAGCGCCTGGCTCGATCGGCTCGCGCAAGGCGACGAGGTCGAGTACAACCTGGATGCACCCGCGCTGCTCGATGCGCTCAACGCCCGCATCGACGACCACGAGCTGGCGATCGGCCCGTCTTACCTCATGCGAGCGCAGATCTACCGCAGCAAGGACGGGCTGGCGCGGGCGTGGGAGACCTCGATCCTGCCGCTGCTGGCCGATCAGCACTACGGTGCCCCGCCCGCAGCGCTCGACAAGTACCGTCTGGAGGCCCTGCGAGCGGCAGTGGCTGCTCAGCGGCCCGCTTCTGGAGATACCCCGGAATGACGCGGGTGGTGGTCGCTGAGAACGGCCGGGTCGAGCTCCGGCTCACCTCTGAGCAGGGCCGGATGCTCGCCGCGTCGGACGTCGTGACCGCGTCGCCGCTGCCGCACGATCCCGGGAGATGGCGCATCTCGCCCCGTCGCGGGCTGGTGGGCGTCGCGCGAGTGGGCGATATCGAGGTCTGGATCACCCCGAAGCTGCCGATCGCACGGCTGCTGTTCCTGGCGGGATACGCGAAACAGCCACGTGGCTGGCGCGACGAGGACGTCGAGCT
>DASTBN010000425.1:0-6192 GCA_035712045.1 Pseudonocardiaceae bacterium | reverse complement strand
TGGCTTGCCCGACGATCAGGCTGGCGGCGACGACGCCGATGGCCACGCGGGCGATTCTCTGGACAATGGTGCTGGTGGTCATGGTTGTTTGTCTCCTGTGGCAGGGCCGCTGCTCGCTGCCGCGACGCGTACCTCAAGAGTGGGGCCATGAGCTTCATTAGACGATCGTGCGCGCCCCCCAGCGTCCAGCCATGGCCCTACAGATTCCGGTAGGGAAAGGCCTACCCCACGCTGATCTCAGAACACGCTCGGTGCGTTGGCCTCGCTGTCCGCCTCATCGAATGGCCACGTGCCACCGTCGTTAAGAAACCCGCCTGATTGGTGGTGCCAGAGCCTGGCGTAGGTGCCCCGCGTCTGAAGCAGCTCGTCATGAGTGCCCTGCTCTACGATCAGGCCACGGTCGAGGACGACAAGCTGATCCATTCGCACGACAGTGCTCAGCCGGTGAGCCACCACGAGCGCGGTCCGGCTCTCCATCAGCCGCCACAGGGCTTGCTGGATGAGGATCTCGCTCTCCGAGTCCAGCGCGCTTGTCGCTTCATCGAGCAGCAGGATAGGCGCGTCGCGGAGGATGGCGCGGGCGAGCGCGACCCGCTGGCGCTGGCCGCCCGACAGCTTGATCCCGCGCTCCCCCACCATCGTGTCCAGCCCGGCGGGCAGGGCCTCGGCGAACTCGGTGACGTGTGCCGCCCTGGCGGCACGGTAGATCTCGGCGTCGGTGGCGCCCGGCCTGGCGAACGCGATGTTCTCGCGCAGCGTCCGGTGGAACATGGCCGGGTCTTGCGGCACGTAGGCGATCAGGCTGCGCAAATCGGCCTGGCGCAGCCGGGAGATGTCCTGACCGCCGATGAGGATGCGGCCGTCGTCGATGTCCATCATCCGCAGTAGCAGCCGGATGAGGGTGCTCTTCCCGCCACCGGAACGGCCGACGAGACCGACCTTGGTGCCGCTGGGGACGGTCAGGTCGAGGCCGGTGAACAGCGGCGGCGTGCCGGCATGGCCGAAACTCACTCGCTCGAAGCGGATGTCCGCGCTGAAAATGGCTATCGGCCGCAGCGGTTCCGGCGGAACCGTGTCGAGCACGGTCGGCGGGGTGAGGAGCAATTCGGTGAATTGGGCGGCCTCGGTCACACAGCTCTCCAGCTGCCGGTAGATCCGGTTGAACTCGAACATGATCCGTGTCGCGTTCGTGTAATAGGCGAAGGTCACCACGATCGCTTCCACCCCAAGCCGTCCGCCAGAAAGGCTGACGGCGAGCAGCAGGCCCAGCGTATTCGTGAGTACTGCCATCGGCGCGACCACGGTGTCGATGCGGAGGTTGGCGTAGTCCCAGGATCGGATGGAGAGCTTTCGCTGTTCGGCGACCCGTGTCCGGTGCTCGGCGGCCTCGCGTTCCTCAGCGGCGAAGGCCCGCACTGTCTCCATGTTCATCAGGCTGTCGGAGACGTGACCAGATACTCGCGCGATCGCCGCCTCCCGCTGGTCGACCAGCGCTTGGCGGCGAGAGACCAGCGGCGCGATAACCAGCCCTGTCACCACGATGAGGCCGACCAGGACGACGACGAGAACCGGATCGTAGCGCCAGAGAATCACCGAGGCGAACGCCAAGGGCACGATGTTGGCGATGACGGAAAACGAGAGCGTGTCGGTGAACTCCTCGAACCGCGCGGCGAAGCTCAGGACACGCTTGGTCAGCGAACCGGCGAAGTTGTCGTGGAAGAAGGCGGCGTCCTTGGCGAGCAACTCATTCATGCCAAGCACGCCCAGGTTTTCGATCCCCCGGCCGTCCGTGCGGTTCAGGCAGTGCACCCCGATCCGCCAGAGGGCTTCCGCCAGGAGCGACAGGGCGGCGAAGCCGAGCACATAGGACAGCACCGTCCCGGCGCCGATGGCAGCACCACTGGCGAGGCGGCCCGTGAGCTCGGCGACGATTAGCGGAGCGAGGTAGAACAGGCAGGTGTTTCCCAGCGCTGGGAACGTCAGCGCCGGCAGGGCGACCCGGCGCTGGCGTGAGAGCTCGCGGCCGTAACAGCGCAGCGCCAGCAATACCGCCTTCTTACGGGTGGGCGAACCCCGGCGCGACGCGTCCGTGTCGCCGCGCGATTCGGGAGCAGCCATCGGTCCCCTTCACTGCGTCTCCAAGCGGCCAGCCCATCGATGCTGCCGCGGGGGACCTGGTCACAGCGATCGAATATCACCGGTTCGCGGATCCCAGCCGCTCGGCCTGCCAGGCGTTCCAGCCGCCGATGAGGTCGGAGACGTCGGTGAAGCCGCGGGCCGCGAGCAGGCTCGCGGCCGCGATGGAGCGGTAGCCACCGGCGCAGCTCACCAGGACCGGCTGGGCCGGATCGAGCGTGGATATCAGCGTGCGCGGCCGGGTCAGCGGCAGGTTCACCGCGCCGGGTACGAAATCGGCGTGCACGTGAGTCAGGACGACGAGTTCAATGGACAGCTCACGCTGGCGGGCGGTGGTGAGGTAGTCGCTGATATCCCGCCGAGGATCGACTACACCGCCCGCCGCGAGGTCTCGTCGGCGACCAGGCAGGAGGCCTGAGACAGGGCCACCTCACCTACTGGGTACCTGGGCGTTCACACGTCCAGGTAGCCCACACCGACCGGGCCATCCGCTGGCCCGTCCGGCCAGACCCGGGCCGGAGCAGGGGCGGAGGCTGGAGCCGGGGCGGGGGCTGGGGCGGGTGCGGCGGCCGGGGCAGCGGGCTCATCCATATAGCCCACATGGACCGGGGCATCCGCTGGCCCGCTGGGCCAGGCCCGGGACGCGGCCGGGGCTGGGGCGGGTGCGGCGGCCGGGGCAGCAGGCTCATCCATATAGCCGACGCTCGCTACGACCATCGGAACGGCCACCGGTGCTGGAGCGGACCTGTCTACGAGCCCCACACCCACCGGCCCTGATGCCGCGGCTGCCAGCGCGGGCGACGGAGCAAAGAGTGGCCCACCGCCTTCGCCAGCCCGATTGCGCCGCGTTACGACAACGTAGAAATAGGTCGCGATAACAACAAACAGGAATCCTATCATTACCGGCAGGACGGTAGGAGTCATCTTTCATCCCTTCCAATTGGAGGCTGCGAGATCGGCACCAGTCCAGCGTCGCCGGGAGTGGAGCCGTCCGTCGTCGACTGCCATGAGGCCCCGCGCGCCGGTCCCGCGTGACCGGCGCCTACCGGCGGCTGCGGCTGGTGGACAAGCCTCTCCCGGTGACGTGGCGGACAGCCCTGTCACGGTGACGGTCGGGCCAGCCTTGGGCAGAACCCGGGTGCAGGACAGCATCGGCAGCCACCCCCGCGATGATGATCGCTCACTCCCATAGTGATATCCGTAGGCGGGTCCGTCAATAGCATGATCCGTTATTGCGCGCATTATCCCGCAATGGATCACGTGGCGGAAGGAGAAGGCAAACTCGCGGGGCCAACAGGCGGGCTACTTCAGGAACAGCCGCTCCAGGGCCTCCCGGGCCGCTGTGTCTCGGGCCGCGACGCTGGCGATGTCCTCGGCCAGCGCCCGCAGCCAGTCATCGACGCCGATGCTCCGCCGACTGATCGTCACCCCGCGTACCACTTGCCGCAGTTCCGCCTCGACTCCGCCACGGCGGGCCTCCCTCAGCTCGAGATCGCGATTTTCGCCGTGCACCACGAGACGAACCGCACGGCCCGGCCGACCGGCGAGCCGATCACCGACGCCGCGCTGGTAGTCGATCTCGACCATGCCTGGTGGCAATGCCTGGGCCAGCGCGCCACTCAATACCCGGGCGTAGGAGGCGACTTCCGCCTGATCGGCCCGAAGCATCGCCGCCAGGAGCTGGACGTCGCCCATCGGGCCCAGCCCGCTCTCCCCACTCGTCATGATCCGTTCATCGCCTCACGAGTCGGTGAGCGGCAGGACCAGCTGCGGCTTAGCGATCACGTGGTCGGCGCGCAGCGGGCGCACCGCGGTGCCGATCGCGAAGAACTCGGTGGTGTGCCCGCCCCAGCGATGCCCGTGCGAGAGCAACTGCACGCCCACGATGCCTTCGGCCGCCAGCCGCTCGGCCTCGGCCTGCATCCGGCTCATCGCGAGTTCCCGGGCGTCGTAGAGCGCCTCGGTGAACTGCGGAAGCTCCACGTTCTGCCCGATGTTGCCCATCGCCTGCCAGAACTTCTGGTGCGCGACGTGGTAGACGCAGGTGCCCATCACCATGCCCAGCGGGGCGTAGCCGGCCTGGATCAGCGTCCAGAAGTCCTGGCCGGACAAGTCGGAGGTGAAGGGCTGGCCCTGGTTGTTACGCCAGGCCTGCCCGTCGGGCGCCCGCGGCTCGTCGGCGCTCACCGCAGTGCCGATGGCGATGAACTCGGCGAGATCCGAACCGAACTCCTTGAACTCGATCTCCAGCCGGACCCCGACGATGCCATCCGCGCCGAGCTGATCGGCCTCGGCCTCCATCCGCGTCATGGCAAGCTCCCGGGCGTGGTACATCGCCTGGGAAAGCGTGGTCAGTTCCTGATTGCTGCCCCAGCGGCCCATCTGAAACCCGACGTGATAGACGCTGGAGCCCAGCACCAGCCCGAGCGGGCGGAAACCGGCCTCCCGTACCAGCAGGAACTCATTCACCGACAAATCCGAGGTGAACAGGCTCGTGGACTGGCCGGGCCGCATCTCGGCGAGGCGGCGCATCGCGTCCTCGGGGATCCCCAGTGTGGCGGGATCGGCGGTCATTCGCTACTCCTTGAGTTGGCTATCGCAACGGCAGGATCGTCAACGATCGGGTCGGGGCGCTGCGCCCTGCGTGAAAACGCACCAGGGAGGTGCCGAAGACAGTGGATTCGGCGACGTGGTCGCGGTGGTTCTCCGACGGCTCGATCTGCCTGATCTCCAGGCTGATCGACGACACGATGGCCCCTTCCGCCCCGGCCGATCGGGCGTGCTGGTCGAAGCAGCGCCGGGCGTCGGCCCGGACGTGGGCGACCAGTTCGGTGTATCCCGACACCTCGGTGTTGCCCAGCGACATCGACTGCCACTGCGTTCTCAGGTCGTCGTGGCGCACCGCCACCGAGATCCCGCAGGCGATCGAGCAGGGCACCCAGCCCGCCTGGAGCAGCTTAGCCACGTCCTGACCGGCCAGGTCGGTGGTGAACACCCGGCCGGAACGGCTCTCGGATCGCGCCCGCACGGCGGTGCCCAGGGCGAGGAACTCCCGGTTGTCATTACCAAGGTCCGACACGCACAGCCGCACTCCCACGACACCGTCGGCGCCGATCGCGGCGGCCTCCTCGGCCATTCTCCCCAGCGCGGTGTCATAACCCCGGTACAAGGCCTCGACATAGGGCCCGTACCCCACGAAGGCGCCGGGGCCTGAGGACGCGACGGTGCCGGCACCGAATCCGAAGCCGCCGAAGGTGCCGCAGCCCCTGAAGCCGCTCCACCCGATGTGCTCGACGATGCAGCCCATCACCTCGCCGACCACATCGAAGCCGACCGAACGCACTCCGAGGGCACCGGGCACCGACAGCAATGAGGTCCGCAAGCCTGTACGGGCGAGGCGCTTCACCCTTTCGGCGGCTACCGGCGGCAGTCCTTGACCGTTCCATTCAGCGCTCATCGCTGCCCACCCTAGACGCACCGGCCTGCCGCCGATCCCGGCAGCGTGAACTGAGGAGGAGCACGTCGCGGGGGCAACCTCGCAGTTCGCCGACGGGCACGCCATCCGCGTACAGGTGTGTTCGCGCTGTGCCTGGGCTGGTGGGGAGGGTGGAACCGGCCCGGCCGCCAGGAGATCTGACGGGGCTGCTCGACCAGCGACCGGACCGGAGATCTAGGTGGTGCCCCACTCGGTGACTACGGTGTGGAGAACGGTCAGCGCGTCGCCGCTGACCCTCGCCGTAACGGGCAACCCGCAGGGAAGGATCAGGCTGTGCTTGCGGGCCCGCATCGCGTGACAGGAGTCGCTGAACCCACCGAGGTAAATCTTATCCTGGTAGTCGGCGGATTCCCGTCGACCGACTAACGGCCCGTCCTCACCCGGGGCGATACGCTGACCCGAAAACTACAGGTGACCACGCGGGATTTTCGGTGACCACAGGGTGTTTGGGGCAGGGGTTATCGGCCGGGCCAGGTGGGGTCCTGAGCTGGCCGGCGGCTGCTGATGTGGTGGGTGTGTGGGTCAGGCGGTCTGGATGGCCTCGAAGCGGACGGTGTAGC
>DASTBN010000424.1:0-2635 GCA_035712045.1 Pseudonocardiaceae bacterium | reverse complement strand
CCCGGCGGTGAACCCGCTGACGTCGTCCTCCACCATCCTCGATCCGCAGTATGTGGGCGAGGAGCACTACCGCGTGGCGCAAGAGGTGAAGCGGATCCTGCAGAAGTACAACGACCTGCAGGAGATTATCGCCATCCTGGGCATCGATGAGCTGTCCGAAGAGGACAAGGTCACAGTGAACCGGGCGCGGCGGATCGAGCGGTTCCTGAGCCAGAACATGTACTCCGCCGAGCAGTTCACCGGCCAGGAGGGTTCCACGGTCCCGCTGAAGGAGACCATCGAGTCCTTTGACAAAATCTCCAAGGGTGAGTTCGACCACATGCCGGAACAGGCCTTTTACCTCTGTGGTGGACTAGAAGATTTAGAACGGAAATACCAGCAGCTCGTCAAGAACTGAGGCAGGAGACGCGCGTGGCGCAGATGTCCGTCGAGCTGGTCGCGGTGGAGCGGCCGGTGTGGTCCGGTGCCGCCCGCTCGGTGTTCGCCGAGACCACCGCCGGGGAGCTGGGCATCCTGCCCGGGCACACCCCGCTGCTCGGTGAGCTCGTGGAAGGCGGCATCGTCAAGGTCACCACCACCGACGGGGAGGTCGTGACGGCGGCCGTCTTCGGTGGCTTCCTGTCAGTCACCAACGACAAGGTCAGCGTGCTCGCCGAGGCCGCCGAGCTCGCCGATGAGATCGACGCCCAGGCCGCCCGGGACGACCTGGCGCGAGCCGGTGACGACGCGGACGCCCAGTCGGTACGAGCCAGGGCCTCCGCCCGGCTCAAAGCCGTCGGCCAGGCCGTCTGAGAATCGAATCCGGGCGCGGAGGCCAGCTTCATGAGGATCGCACAGATCGTGGAGTCGGTCCTGCTAGCCGGGCTGCTCATCGTTTCAGCGCGGCTCTGGCGGCGCTTGCGGAGTCTGCGTCAAGGCGGGATCCACGTGGCGCTACGGGCCCGCCCGGATGACGCGGGTCGCGGCTGGCATCAGGGGGTGGGCCGTTACCAGGGTGACGCCTTCGCCTGGTTCCGGATCTCTAGCCTGCGCTCGGGCCCCGATCGGGTGCTCGACCGGGAGCAGCTGGAGATCGTGGAGCGGCGCGGCCCGACACCGCCGGAGACTCACGTGATGCCCAGCGGATCGGTTGTGCTGCGCTGCCGCACCGATGCCGACGAGCTGGAACTGGCCATGCGCCAGGACACCCTCACGGGGTTCCTGTCCTGGCTGGAATCGGCCCCGCCGAGCACCAATCCATGGGGCGTGAGTTCGTAACAGGAAATCGAAGGCCGTCCTGATGGCATCATCTGTGTTCCCATTGCGGCTCGACGAGAGCGACCGGTACCTGCTATGACCCGGGTCACTGCGCCACAATTGGCTTTACTGCCGCCTGCTGGCGAGGTTGCCGAGGTTACGGCTCAGCACGGACCGAGCGGCCAGATTCGGGTGCTGACCTGGAATGTCCAGCATGCTGCTGCGTCACGCACCTATCAGCAGGCCGTGTGGCTGGCCACGGCCGACCCGCACGAGGTGCTGGTCCTCACTGAGGTCGCAGCTGGCGAGTCCGGGGAGTTACTGGCGCGGTTGCTACGTGAGTCCGGCTACACGGTCCATCTGCCCGACGCCGGGCAGGACAAGCACCGAGTGCTGATCGCCTGCCGCACGGGGGTGCTCGACGTCGTGTCCGACACCGGGGTGGGTTTCTTGCCGCACCGCTGTGTGGCCATCCGCGTGAAACTTCCGCAGACCGAGATCGGCGTGGTCGGGCTCTACGTGCCCTCTCGCGGCCCCCAACACCAGCGCAACGTCGCCAAGCGCGCTTTCCAAGAGATCGTCACCTTCGCGTTGCCTGACATGAGCGGCGTGAAGGTATCCGGCCCGGTGGCGATCACTGGCGATCTCAATGTCGTTGAACCCAGCCATGAACTGCGATACGCGGTCTTCGGAGGGTGGGAATACGATTTCTACCGCTCCTTCATCGCAGCCGGATTCACCGATGCCTTCCGCTTCTGCCATCCGAAGGGCATGGACTACTCCTGGTTCGGCCGTAACTCCGGTGATGGCCGCCGCAACGGTTACCGCTTTGATCACGTTTTCATTACCACCAGCCGCGCCTCGGCCGTGCGGGAGTGCCGCTATCTGCATGCTATCCGCGAGAACGGGCTCAGCGACCACGCCGCGATGACCCTGACCGCCGACCTGTGACATCCGGATCACCTATGCCTGCCCGTGTCATGTCCACCGATTATCACGAGCGGATTAGCGGGCCAGATAGGCCAGGGCTGTCTCGGTGAGGTGTGGCCAGCCTTGGAGGCCGAAGGGTCGGCCTCGGCGGTAGAGCTCAACACCGGCGCGGCTGTAGGGGACAGTGTTGTCAGGAAGCTGGCCGATCGGGAACCATCCAATCCTTGCGCACTCGTGTGGCTCGGCGTTATTGGGCTCGCCAGCAGGACATGGTCATCGCGTACCAGCAGGAGGAGGACGTCAACGTAGCTGGTGTAGTGCATGCGGCGGTCTTCCCCAGGTGTTCGGCGGTGCGGAGCGGCCACAGGTTATCTGGGGAGAACCACGCCCGCTGCGGTGACCCGCTCGGTGATCCACTCAACCCGCTGATCGGTCTCGTATCTGAGGGGAATGTCGTGCAGCGGCACCG
>DASTBN010000423.1:0-6077 GCA_035712045.1 Pseudonocardiaceae bacterium | reverse complement strand
AAAGCCTCGGTGACAGTGGGCTAGATCTCCAGACTCTCGATCCAGCGCGGGCAGGTGTGGTCATCGGCAGCGCGGTAGGCGCCACGATGGGGTTGGAGGAGGAGTACGTCGTCGTCAGTGACGGCGGCCGACACTGGGAAGTTGATCAAAATTATGCCGTGTCCCACCTGTTCAACTACTTCGTGCCCAGCTCTATCGCCGCTGAGGTGGCGTGGGACGCGGCGGTGGAAGGTCCGGTCGCGACGGTATCGACCGGGTGTACCTCGGGCCTGGACTCGGTGGGATACGCCGTCGAACTGATCCAAGCGGGTTCGGCGGATGTCATGGTGGCCGGCGCGACGGACGCTCCCATATCGCCGATCACCTTGGCGTGTTTCGATGCGATCAAGGCGACGACGCCGCGCAATGACGATCCAGCCAGGGCCTCCCGGCCGTTCGATCGCACCAGAAACGGGTTCGTGCTCGGTGAAGGCGCGGCGTTGTTCGTCCTGGAAGAGATCGAACACGCCCGCCAACGTGGCGCGCGCATCTACGCGGAGCTCGCCGGATTCGCCTCGCGCTGCAACGCCTTCCACATGACCGGCCTGCGTCCGGATGGCCGTGAGATGGCCGAGGCTATCCGGGTAGCTTTGGCGCGGGCGTCCACCGCGCCGGAAGAAATCGACTACATTAATGCGCACGGCTCGGGTACGGTGCAGAACGACCGGCATGAGACGGCGGCTTTCAAGCTCAGTCTTGGCGAGCACGCGTACCGGACACCGGTCAGTTCCATCAAGTCAATGATCGGCCATTCCCTTGGCGCTATCGGTTCCCTGGAGATTGCCGCGTGCGCGCTCGCGATGGAACACGGAGTCGTGCCGCCCACCGCTAACCTGCACGAGTCAGATCCAGAATGCGACCTGGACTATGTTCCGCTGACGGCGAGGGAGCGCCGGGTGCGCACCGTGCTCAGCGTGGGCAGCGGGTTCGGCGGATTTCAAAGCGCGATGGTACTGCGCTCTTTGGAAAGGGCCGCCTGATGCGGCCGGCCACCGTGGTGACCGGAATGGGAGTGGTAGCGCCGACCGGTTTCGGCGCCCGGGAGCACTGGGCCAATACGGTCCGGGGAGTCAGCGCGATAGGCCGGATCACCCGGTTCAATCCCGAGCGCTACACGAGCAAGTTAGCCGGTGAAATCACCGGCTTCGTACCACGGGAGCACCTGCCCGGACGGCTGCTGCCACAAACCGACTATATGACGCAATTAGCGCTAGTGGCTGCGGACTGGGCATTGCGGGATGCCGCGATAGACCCTTCGACGCTGCCGGAGTTCGGCATGGGCGTGGTTACCGCGAGCTCGGCTGGCGGGTTCGAATTTGGTCACCGCGAGCTGGAAAAACTGTGGAGCAAGGGGCCTGAGCACGTCAGCGCCTACCAGTCCTTCGCGTGGTTCTACGCGGTGAACACTGGTCAGATCTCGATCAGGCACGGGATGCGCGGGCCGAGCGGAGTGGTGGTCACCGGACAGGCGGGCGGTCTCGATGCGGTCGCGCAAGCCAGGCGCGCCTTGCGCGAGGGAATCCCGGCGATGATCGGTGGGGCCGTGGACGGTTCTCCTTGTCCCTGGGGGTGGGTGGCGCAGCTCGCCAGCGGGCGGATCAGCACCTCTGAGGATCCCACCCGCGCGTATCTTCCTTTCGACACCGATGCCGCCGGTTATGTGCCCGGTGACGGGGGCGCGTTGTTTGTGCTCGAATCCGAGGACACCGCGCGTGTTCGGGGCGCGTCCTTGTGGCACGGTGAGATCGCCGGATACGCGGCCACGTTCGATCCGGCTCCCGGCAGCGGGCGTCCGCCTACCCTGCGTCAGGCGATTGAACTGGCGCTCACGGAAGCTGGTCTCGCCCCTGGTGAGGTCGGTGTCGTGTTCGCCGACGGTGCTGGCCTGCCGGAGCTCGACCGTATCGAGGCAGATGCGCTGCGCGCGGTCTTCGGTCCCTACGGGGTTCCGGTGACCGTGCCCAAGACGATGACTGGCCGCCTCAGTGCCGGTGGTGCGGCTCTCGATCTAGCCACCGCGCTGCTGACACTACGCCATGGGGAGATCCCGCCTACGGCCAATGTGTCTAATCCGGTACCGGAATACGAGCTCGACCTGGTTTTGCGGCCGCGGCAGGTGGCCGCCGGGGCCGCGCTGGTCGTGGCCCGCGGTCACGGTGGATTCAACGCCGCGATGGTGGTGACCAGACGACGAAGATCAGCCAGGTATGACAAGAAAGAGGACAACATTGAGCGGGTTAACACTGACCAGCCTGATCAATATAATGCGTGAATGCGCTGGCGACAATGAGGGAATCGACTTTCGGAGTGATATTCTCGACGTCGATTTTGATGCTCTCGGGTACGACTCGATCGCATTGCTGGAAACCGCCGGATACATTCAGCGGGAATACGGAGTACATCTCGCCGATGACGTGTTGACCACAGCGCGGACTCCTCGCGAGCTGCTCAGTCTAGTCAACGACGCTATCGGTGGCTCCGTATGACGGTACGCCGACTGATGACGAAACCAGTGGGATGGGGGATATTTGTGACCAAGTCGGTGAGCCGCTCATCGAATATCGCGTGGACACTGTGCCCAGGCTGCGGCGGTATGCTCTACATCAAGCATTTTGAGCGGGCCCACGACGTGTGTTCCGAATGCGGCCGGCACGCGCCGCTGTCGGCGTGGCGGCGCATCGAGCTGCTGCTGGATCCCGGGTCGGTCGTGCCCCTCGGTGAACGGGTGCCGGATCACGATCCGCTGGAGTTCCGCGACGTGCTGTCATATCGGGACCGGCTCAGCGCCGCCAGGGCGAGCACCGGGTTATCCGATGCGGTGGTCTGCGCGCGCGGCTCGGTTGAGAGCACACCGGTGATCGCCGCAGTGATGGATTTCCGCTTCCTCGGTGGCAGCCTTGGCGCCTGCGCGGGTGAGTTGATCACTCGCGCGGCCGAGACCGCGTTGCGGACACGGACCGCACTGCTGCTGGTCACCGCGTCCGGTGGGGCACGCATGCAGGAAGGCGTGATCTCACTGATGCAGATGGTGAAGACCGCCCAGGCGCTAGCCCAGCTGGACAGAGCGGGCATTCTGACTGTGTCGCTGGTCACCGATCCCACCTTCGGCGGCGTGGCCGCGTCCTATGCGACGTTGTGTGATGTCGTCATCGCCGAACCCGGTGCCCGGCTGGGCTTCGCCGGGCCACGGGTTATCGAGCAGACGATTCGCCGGTCGCTGCCGGCGGGATTCCAGTCCGCCGAATCGCTGCTGAAACGCGGCTTGATCGATATGATCTCACCGCGCGACGAGCTCCGTTCGACATTGGGTCGGCTCCTGGCCGCTAGCGCGCTCCGATGGGATCATCACCGCGAGCGGGCACCGAATGAGCTGGTCGTGCGCGATCCGGACGCCCTCGCCGGGCAGGACGCCTGGACGGCGGTGCAGCGAGCCCGGGACCTGCGCCGCCCGTCCACTCTGGACTATATCGACGGGATCGTGGATGGTTTTGTCGAGCTGCGCGGGGACCGCGTGTGCGGTGACTGCCCGGCGATCGTCGGCGGAATCGGCCGGCTCGGGGGACTCCCGCTGGTGGTGATCGGCCACCAGAAGGGAAACACCGCGGCTGAGCTGTCAAAGCGTAACTTCGGTATGGCCATCCCGGCCGGCTACCGGAAGGCCACACGCCTGATGAAGCTCGCTGGCAAGCTCGGCCTCCCAGTGGTCACGCTCGTCGATACGCCGGGCGCGTATCCGGGGCCGGAGGCCGAGGAAAATGGCCAGGCCATCGCGATCGCCGAAAGCCTGCGCCTGATGGCGCAGCTTCCAGTGCCGATCGTTACCGTCATCCTCGGCGAGGGAGGCAGTGGCGGTGCGCTGGCGCTCGCCGTCGCCAACCGGGTGCTGATCTGCGAGAACGCCGTCTATTCGGTAATCAGCCCAGAGGGTTGCGCCGCGATTCTGTGGAAGGACGCGAGCAAGGCGCCTACCGCTGCGGCCGCCTTGCGCATCACCGCCGCCGACCTGCTGCGGATGGGCATCGTGGACGGCGTCATCACCGAGCCGGCAGGTGGCAACCGCCACGATGATCCGGCAGCCCGGGATCGGATCCGCGCCGCCGTGCTCAGCGCGCTGAGCGAGCTGCTACCGCTGGATCCTCAGCAGCTGGTCGCCGAACGTCACAGCCGGTTCCGGGCTTTCGGGGCGGGCGATGCGGCCGCGGTGTCTTCGGGTGCGGGAGTTGGGGTATGACCTTGGACGGATTGGCTGACGAGCTGGCCTGCGGCAAGTACCTGTCGCAGGATCGCTTGCAGCTCTTATGCGTGGTCAGTGAAATCGTCTCACGGGTGCTGGCCGATTCTCCTGCGCAACCGGGACAGTTGCGTGTGAGCGCGGGCGATGTCGCGGTCGAGATACGGTGGCCCAGGCACCCGGCCCGGCACACCAAATCAATTCCTGAGGAGGGCGCTTCAGTCGCTGCGATACCGGTCGAGTCAGCTAATTGTTGGATCCGGGCCGACACGGTGGGCACGTTTTACCGGGCTCCCGAGCCCGGGGCGGCGCCGTTCGTGCAGGTGGGCGACCTGGTATCCCCCGGTCAGCAACTGGGCATCATCGAGGCGATGAAGCTCATGATCCCAATTTGTTCTGATATCGACGGCCAGCTGACCAGCGTGCTGGTCGAAGACGGCGCTCCCGTCGAATATGACCAACCGCTGTTCGCGATCGCTATGGTGAATACCGGCTGACAGACGAGGGGCTATGTTCTCCACTGTGCTCGTCGCGAACCGGGGCGAGATCGCGTTACGCGTGGTACGTACCTGTCGCGAGCTAGGCATCAGGGTTGCCGTCGCGTACTCCACGGTCGATCGGGACTCAGCGGCGATACGGTTGGCGGATCAGGCCATCTGCGTCGGTCCAGCGCCGGCGAAGCACGGTTACCTGAGCATTCCCGCGATCATCGAGGCCGCCCGTGCCTGCGGTGCTGACGCGATCCATCCCGGATACGGTTTTCTTTCGGAGAATCCGGATTTCGCCGAAGTCTGTGCCGACCACGGCATGACATTCATCGGCGCGCCACCCGAGGTCATGCGGCGCCTGGGCGACAAAAGCGCGGCGAAAGCCATGATGGCGGCCGGCGGCCTGCCGCTGCTGCCCGGCACCGCGGGGCCGGTCTCCACAGCTCAGGAGGCACACCGCCGTGCCAGCGAGATCGGATATCCATTAATGATTAAGGCCACCGCGGGTGGCGGTGGTCGAGGCATCCGGGTGGTCCGGGATGCCACGGAGCTCAATCGGATTTACCAGCAGACGACGGCGACCGCCAAAGCGACCTTTGGTGACGGGCTGGTCTACCTGGAGCGTTTCCTGCCGACCGCGCGGCACGTCGAGGTCCAGGTGCTCTGCGACGGGCATGGGAACGTGGTGCACCTCGGTGAGCGGGATTGCTCGGTACAACGCCGACACCAGAAGCTGATCGAGGAGAGCCCGGCGCCCAACGTACCCGCCGGGCTTGCCGAGAAACTGAGTGCTGCCGCGGTCGAGGGCGCCCGGGTGGCCGGATATGTCGGTGTGGGCACTTTTGAGTTCTTGGTAGACACCGCCGGGCAGTTCTATTTCATGGAGGTCAATGCCCGCATCCAGGTGGAGCATCCAGTCACCGAAGTGGTCACCGGAATCGACCTGGTGCGCGAGCAGTTGCGGATCGCCGCGGGCGAGCGGCTCGAATTCAGCCAGAACGAAGTACGGCCTTCCGGGACAGCCATCGAATGCCGAGTCAATCTGGAGGATCCGACACGCGACTTCATGCCCAGACCAGGTCATGTCGAGGAATTCGTGCCCCCTGGTGGCCCCTTTGTACGGGTGGATACGCACGGATTCACGGGATATCGGATGCCGCCGTGTTATGACTCCCTACTGGCCAAAGTAATCGTATGGGCGCCCGACCGCGCGGGGGCGCGCAGCCGTATGCGCCGCGCACTGGACGAGTTTCGGATCGCTGGTCCCGGGATCGCCACCACCATCCCGTTCCTGCACCGGGTACTCAAGCACCCGCAAT